>NZ_KE384344.1:2672-188640 GCF_000425265.1 Maridesulfovibrio zosterae DSM 11974 | reverse complement strand
CTTGTTTTCCCTCAGTGCGGAGAGGCAAACTAAAGAAGCTTGCTCCGCTTGTCAATCACTTTTTAAAAGTTTTTTTTCCTGAGCTCCGTCCAGCAAAACCTTCCGAAACCAGCTCGCGTCATCTATTCAAGACACCCGCTCAGCCTGCTGCCCAATTCAACTTTTATTCAATGATCTCAACACCTTGCGTTTTCACTCAGTGCGGATTGGGAAACTATGTGAACCCGATCCAGAAGTCAACCGTTTTATGACCGGTCAGTCAAAAAAAATCTCAGCTGCGCTGTGCCATTTAAGGCCGCACTCAGCCGAGAAAGAGGTTCTAGATAAAACACACCGCCACGTCAACTGCTTTTTGAATTATTTTAAATGCAACTGACTACTTTAACTAGAAAATCCATATTCTATAAGGATTTCTTCAATTTCTGGACTTTGAAGTAACTTGAGGGCTAGCTGACCTTTATTACTTCCATTGACTACAACAACTCCATATTCGGATCGTATTTGTAAAGAATCCGGTAAATCAACTATAAGAATATCATCAATGTACTTTGATATATCTATAGCAGTAGTCCTATATCCTAAAAACATATCCACCAACGATGCTTTGAAAAGAACATATACCGGTGAATGACTACCATCTTTAATTTTACTATTTCTACCACCGACCAATGGTAATGCCTTTTCCCTAAGCTTATCAGTTGCTCCTTTCTGTATGCTATCAGCTTTATCAAATACAGCAAAAGCATAATCACCACCGGGATCATCGATAGGCGTCGAAGTTCCCAGTCTGTATTGTGGATCAAGCATCAAATTTAGTGCATCATTATTTGTAAGGATATCACTTTTACCAAACAGGCATAGCTCGTTATGCGCAAAGATTTGCGGCATATTACTCAGTCCCAGCTCAAAAAGGCTTTGTGCATGCTGCATGTTTGCGGGAAAAAAGAGGTCAACTTGCTCACCATTGACTATTCTTTCTTTCAAAACTCCTGACGGCCCGAATTCGATCTCTCCCAGGATACCTATTTTATTGAATATCTCAGGCAGAACCTTACGCAAACTTCCTGCAGCATATGCCTTCACTTCTAATTTCATGTCACGCTCTCCCTTTCAGGGTTTAGCCGTGAAACCTATACTTCTATCTTTGAAAGTATTTGTCTCTATTCCAAGACTAGACAACCTGCTTAATTATTATTGAGTGACAACTAGTTCAGCATAACTTCCTACTACACTTTCCAGCAGTTCTTTTACAAAATGAATATTTTTATTTTGCTCATTTATTACATCTATAACAGAAAAAGCAAGCACAGGGCTATTTATTTAGGACATAAATTTGGTTGATTGAGCTATCTTTTTTGCAGCTATGCTCATAAGCAGTATTAATCTGACACTTCAGAGTTTGGCTCAGACAAACCAGACATGCAGCTCATATGTATAGACTACCTGTCCCATTAGGGACGATAATGGGTATGACTTCGCCAGCTCGAACATCAAGACTTGCTCCGCACAGTCAGTCCACTACCCCATATAAAGAAACTTAAGAAATTTTATAAAAATCTGAGCCAACAAACCACTAACAGACCCGAATATTTCAACTAGGGCAGCCATAAGCCTAAAAACACACCCTGCTTTTAAATCCTTTTTTTGTTATCTCGTTCTTTTTTTAGAAATTGCCAATTCCAGAGCAGAACATCGCAACAAAAAAAGGCCGCCCCATATGGGACGGCCTTTTAAATTCTATACCAAAAGGTTCTATTCGTGTGCTGCTGGTGCTGCTGCTCCACCCTTCGGATGGCAACCTGCGCAGGTAACGGGACCTTTGCTTTCTTTAACATGGCAGTCAGTGCAAAGCTTGTGATAAGCATTACGCAGACCTGTTTTTCCGGCTGCAGGCTTCACAGCATGACAGTCGGAACATTTTTGATCTTCAGAACTCTCACCTTCAACGATTTTACCGTTCTCCCACACGTGGTGACAAACGGCACAATCATCAATACCAGCCTTCTCGTTATGTGCGTCATGTGCAAACATAGCTGCAGGTCTTGCAGGATGCTTAAAAGCCGGGTCCATAAGGGAAGTGATATCTTCCTGACAGAACGCGGGGATCATATAGAGAAAGACACAGGCGGCGATAACCGCAATAGAGAATACTCTTTTGTACATTGTAATCTTCCTCCTTACGCTTCAGGCTTTTCCATGAGATCATAGATAAGATCACCGAAGAACTTAATATCCATTCCCAATTCATAGTAATGAACGAGATCTTCGAGTCCACCGTGACAGTTATGACAAGGAGCAAGAATTGTCTTAACTCCGGTAGCCTTGAGCTGTTCGGCTTTGATCCTGTTACCTTTCATGCGCACATTCTTAAACGGAGGACCGCAGTTGATAACACCGCCACCGGCAGCACAGCAATAGTTGTGCTCAAGGTTAGGAGTCATTTCAACAACGTTTTCACAAAGTGCATGAGCTAATTTGCGAGACTGTTCCATCAAGCCGCGTCCGCGGATGATATTACATGGATCATGCACAGTGATAGGTTCTTTGAACTTTTCACGGAGCTTGATTTTTCCAGCTTCGAAAAGCTCCCAGAAGAATTCAACAGAGTGAACAACTTCAATAGGATACATTTCCCAAGCGTCCCAACGGTTACCCTGATCGTAGATGGAGCGAAATGCGTGTCCACACTCACCCATGACGATGCGTTTGACTTTAAGATCAAGGGCAGATTCAAAGTGACGTTTTTTAAGACGACCCATCATTTCAAAGTCGCCTGTGAACATACACATATCGGAGTTATCCCAGCCAGGTTCGGTAGGCATGGTAAAATCAACTCCAGCTTCGTTGAAGATATAAGCAGCCTGATAAATCAACTGAGTACGAAACTTAGGTTCCGGTGCGATAACTGAGTAATAAATATCAGCACCTTCTTTATCAAGAGGGATACGCAGATTAGGCATTTCATCACGAGCTTCATCTTCCTGCCACTGCAGGGTATCCGGCCATTCATCATCCTTGAGCCACATCTGGTTCATAGTAGCAGAATGAGAATGTGCGGTATCCTGAATATACTGAGGAGTAACACCAAGCTTATGGCACATACGACGAACCATACTCATGATGTAACCAGTATCAATTCCCAGCGGACAGAAATGGATACAACGACGGCAGAGGTTACACTCAGTGTAAGCGATCTGCGCCATTTCATAGACTTCTTCAGCAGTTAATTTGTAGTTCTTGCGAAGAATTTTACCCAAAGTCTGGTGGACCTTACCAGCAGGTGAATAGCTGGGGTCTCCATCATGGGACATATAGTAATGGCAGGCTTCGGAGCACATACCGCAACGCATACAAGTTTCAGCATATAGCTTAAGCTTTGCGCCGGCTTCTCCTTCGATAACCTGTTTAAGGGTGTTTTCGATACGTTCAGGGGTCAGACGGGAAATCCCGCGGTTAAGCCCTGAGTCTTCGATTTTCCTGTCGAATGTCATTTCAATACTCCTTGCAGGGCTTTGGTTACCAGTCCTTACAACGGCGAACACCGCCGAACTCTGATCCAATGTAGGCTCTGGTGAACAGACCGAACAGCATGTGGCTCAAACGGGTAAAAGGAATGCTGATAAGCATCATTTCACCACAAAGGATATGCAGAATAAGCATAACCTTAGCATCACCTATTTCGTGATAAGCAAGAACACCGGTAAGAAAAACAAGTCCGGGAACAGCAAGTGCAACCCAGTCTTTACCGGTTGTCAGGAATGCCACGTCGCGCTGCAAGAAACGGCGAAGGCCGAAATAAATGCAACATACAACAACCACGATAGACATGATGTCAGCAATCTGATCGGGAATAGTAGGCCAGCTGATGCCGAAAAACTGATCCCAAAGAACCACATGTCCAAGCAGGAACAGCGGAACAATGACAAGACAGATATGAAAAACAAAGGTCATCATTGCAGTCCAAGGATTACGCTGCCAGCCGAGTGTTCCGGCAGGATTGAGCCAAGCCAGTATAGACCTGAATCCATACTTGAAACTCATGTAATGCAATGACGAACCGTCTTTTGCTTTTGCCAGCTGGTACATTGAAACCAGTCTGTAAGCTGAACCAAGAACAAACACGCCCCAGGCGAACCATGCCAGAGGGCCAACCACGAATGCATAAATACTGTTCATGTGTATTGCCTCCGGCTATTAGAATTCGCTGACTTCGGCAACGATGCGAACAAATTTACCGCCATCGATTGCACGAATGAGGACTTTTGAACTGTCGGGGCTGAAAACTGGCTCCCAGCACTGCTCAAAATCCTGGCCATAAGCTTTGCCATCGAGCACAACAGTATAGCGTCCGTTCTTTTCAACCTTTGTAGCAACTTTAGTACTATCAGGACTGAAAACAGGTTTCCATGCCATTTCATAAACACCGGGCCAGACTTTAGCATCACACATAACGGTGTAATCTTTATCATCTTTTCCTAATGCTGCTGCACGATTACCATCAGGACTAACAGCCAGATCGACAACTACAGGAGCAGTAACAGACCATGGGGTGCCGTCCACTGCAACGGTAAATTTACCGAAGGATGGAGCAACTATTGCCCAGAGTTTGTTTCCGTCTGCGCTGAACTGCTGGTGCCAGCAGTTTGCAAAGGTATTACCCCAGAGCATTTCTCCGTCCTGTGCCATTCCCCATTTTCCACCCAAACGAACAGGGGCAACAAGTGCTCCGGTTACCGGGTTAAAACATGGAGCCCATACACACTGATATTCACGCTGCCAGATTTTACCATCTACAGCGATGGTATAATCATAGAGAGTCTTTCTTACCTGGCATGCTACTTTTTTACACTCAGTATCAAATACAGGAGTGTAACAGTTCATGAATACATTGTCCCAAGCATTGCCGTTAACAGCAACAGAGAAGATACCCTTCTGAAAAGTATCAATATCGGCCTGGCCCATAGATGTGACCTGAACAACTGCAGCTGTAGATTTTCCGTCATTGCCTGCGGTAAAATTATTTGCGTTCTCAAAAAGGTTTTCCCAGAGAACTCCGTCGACACCCATTCCGTATTCACCATCCTGCTGTACAGCACAGATAATGGTTCCTTCAGGGCCGAAAGTTGTCTTCCAGATATAGCCATACATTTCAGGCCAATTCTTTCCATCAACTGACAGAGTCCATTCACCATCCTGCTGGGCAATTCCAGTAAACCTGCTGTCTGGAGCGAACTTAGGATAAAAAACCCTTTCGTATCTCTCTTCCCAGGTGTCACCATTAACGCAAGCAGTGAATTCCATTTCGCCTGTCTTTACGACTGCTCCGACCTTTTCACCGTCGGGGCTGGCATGAAACTCTTCCACCCACTCAAATTTATCGGACCAAGAACCGGTGTCCTGGACCTCTCGCCTACCGGGATTCCAATCCCACGTGGACGCTTCAGGCATCTCACGCCTCCTCATTCCGATGATCCGGTCTATCCGCCAATATACCGAATCCGCTCGGTTTTTCGGGTGCTATGCACCCTGTTTTCTAACCAATAATAGTCCCGTCTTTGGTCGAAACAAACCTCGTCACACCAAGGCCGAAATATCGCTCGACCTTATAACTGCAAGTTAATTCGCACATTTTAGAAACTAGGACAATAGCATGTTAAGGGTTTAATCGGAGAAAAGTAATAAAAAAACAAGGATGTTCACATGAAAACCATGTAAACACCCTATACTTAAAAGCTATTATTTCAGACAGATAAAGACTATTTATTCAATAAAAAACAACTACACTCATTTGACATAAATGAATAAATGAATTTTTTATTCCTACTATAACGGTAGGTTAAAATACCAACTTTTATAGGAGGTAATCATAGATCCAATTCAGCCATAATATGGTCATAATCGAGCTCGGAATTTACAAGCTGGGCTCCGTGATTAATTTTTATCATATCTCTCAATTTGTAGCTATCCTGAATCGCTTCCATTTTCTTGGCAACTGCGTATGTGTCATCACGCACAACAATTACCGGAATTTCCAGAACTTCTGAACGAGTGAGTATTATATCATTAGGATAAAGATTACCGGTAAGAATAAGACAAGGACAGTTACCCTCAAGAGCAACGAGCTGAACATCTGCACGGTCGCCGCCAACTATTACTGCAGAATTTTTATGTCGCCTGAAGTGGGTAATAAAGTTTTCAACCTGCATTGTTCCGATAAGAAAATTCTCAACAACTCTATCGGCTTTAGCATGTGCAGAAATAATTTTTCCAAACAATCTTTCAGCCAGATCATTAACCTTGATTGCTCCCATGAGAGGATCACGCGGAATAATTCCGAGGACCTTAACTCCTTTCTGTTCAAGAAAAGGAACCAGCAATGACTTCAACTCATCCATATAATGTTCAGGAACATCATTAAAAACTACCCCCAGAAAATCATCACCCAATTCCTTCTGCACACGCAGAACGTAATCGTAACGGAGCTCACTGGTATAGCGATCTACAAGAATAGTTTTAGCTCCTACAGCCCGGGCTACATCAGGTCCGCTGACTCCACAGTAAGTTCCAGAACTTAAGTAACTTCCAGACCCACCAATGATCATTACATCTTTATTCTGGCTCAGCTCCTCGTAAGACTCCACAATTGAAGGCATAAGGTCTCCCATATCTTCTGAGAAAGCCTTAATTGTAAAATCCCTTGTAACCAAAACAGGGGTAACCTTTGTAGAGTCCTGCTCCAGTCCCAAAACTTCCTGAATAAAAGCTGCGTCAGCATCTCCGGGTTTATCCCCGTCCATATGCGGAACAGCTCCGACAGGTTTCATATAGCCAACTTTAAGACCGCAGTCCTTAAGTTTAAGCCCGAGAGCCATTGCCAAAAGATTCTTACCGGAATATCCGGTAGTAGATCCTATATATAAACCTACCATCTATGCCTCCTTATTCAAGCTCATCGCCAGCTCCAAGCCCGGCTGCTCTGCCATTTTCAGGCAAATCAACCACAATCATTTTGGCATCCGCAACAAGAGCCTCATCCGAGCTTACAAGCACAGGGTTAAATTCAGCTTCATAAATTTCAGGAAAATCTTCAGCAAGACAGGACATCCTGATCAAAACATCTGTTATAGCTTCGAAGTCAACAGGCTCGCCTCCTTTGACTCCTTTCAGCAACATATACGAACGAATTTCCCGTACCATCTCCCCTGCATCTTCAACAGAGAGGGGAGCGAGACGATAAGAAATATCTTTCAAAATTTCCACATAGACTCCGCCCAGACCAAACTTGAGCAATGGCCCAAACTGATCATCTCGGCGAAATCCAATTACAACCTCCCGTGAACCGGAAGAAGCCATCTGCTGAACCAGACACCCTGCAATGTAAACATCAGGCCTAAGCCGCTGTGTACGTGCTGTTATCTCCCAGAAGGCAGCTTTAACTTCCTCTGCAGAATTAAGGTTAAGTCTGACTCCATCCACATCTGATTTATGGATAATTTCAGGTGAGACAATTTTAATAACTACAGGATAGCCTAGCTGATCAGCGATTGCTGCGGCCTCATCACTACTTCTGGCAAGATCTGATTCAGGACTTGGCAAGCCTGAAGCAGTTACAATATCACGGGCCTGAAATTCAACCAGTTCAGATCGCCCTGATCTAAGTGCTGTATCAATAACAGTACGAACACTATCCACATCGTATTCAGGAGTCTGATAAGTGCGTGGAGGACGCCCTTTCCAAACAGCATAGCGACGCATAATATCCATAGCCCGGACAGCCTGTTTAGGAAAATCATAAACAGGAATACCGGCAGAAGCAAATATTTCTCTAGCTTCCTCACTGTTTTTACGTCCCATAAGACAACAAAAAACAGGCTTATTGATTTCTGAGACAGCCCCAACAACTGAACGCGCAACTTCTGAAAAATCTAACTTGGCAGACGGAGCAATAATCACCAACAAGCTGTTTACCGCCATATCATGCCCCACAATTCTAACGGCACGGGAGTAGCTGTCGGCATCAGCACTGCTAAGTAAGTCTACCGGATTATATAATGAAGCATAACCGGGAAGCATGCGTTGCAGCTCACCTATTGTATCAGGAGAGAACGTGGGCATACGCATTTCAGACTCACCGCATGCATCAGCAGCCAAAATTCCGGGTCCCCCAGCATTGGTGACAATCCCAAGATTTGGACCAAGGGGAAGTTCCTGCGCAGAAAAAGCTCTTGCAAGGTTGAAAAGTTCATCCAACCGCTCGACCCGAATTACACCGGATTGTTTAAAAGCAGCCCCGCAGGCTTGATCTGATCCGGCAACGGCACCGGTATGGGCTGAAGCAGCTCTTGCCCCAGCAGGAGTAGCTCCTGCTTTCATCATTATGATTGGCTTCTTCATGGAAACACGGGCAGCCCGCTCCATAAAAGCACGCCCGTCATCTACATTTTCAACATATCCGATAATAACCTTTGTTTCAGGGTCATTGCCAAGATACTCAAGCATTGAAGCTTCATCAATTACGGCTTTATTACCGATGCTTATAAAATTTGAAAAACCAACCCGCTCTCCTAGAGCCCAATCCAAAACAGCAACACAAAGTGCTCCGGACTGGGAGAAAAACCCCATTGCCCCGCCAAGAGGGTTCCCGGTGGCAAATGAAGCATTCAAACAAGAGGCTGCGCTGATTAATCCAAGACAGTTCGGGCCAAGAAGATTAATCCTGTTTTCAACAGCAAGATTGGCAAGCTCAGTCTCAAGCACCCAGCCATCATGATCAACTTCCTTAAATCCAGCTGAAACGACAATGACTGATCGCACTCCATTTTCGAGAAGCTCCCGAAAAGATTGCATAACAAGATCACGCGGAAGAACTATGATAGCCAAATCGACTTCACGCCCTATATCCGCAATATTTCTGAAGACTTCTAACCCGCAAATATTACCACCATGAGGGTTTACGACAAAAACTTCGCCTTTAAACCCTGCACTTAGTATATTGGTCAGAATAATATTACCGATCTTGCCGGGAACTGATGATGCGCCCACAACGGCGATTGAAGAAGGAGCAAAAAGACTATCCAAACTTTCTCCCGAACCCCTTAAGCTCAATATGAAGAGACTGAAGGTATATTAAAAAAAATAATTTTGTTCCAAAAACTTAACTCTAAAAAAATGCCAGGGCCTCAAAATCATGCTATCAACCCGACAACGTGTGAATATAGTCAGAGTGGGGCTATCATTGCAAGTAATGAGATTGCTCTGCATAGCAGAATTTGTGTCTATTATTTAATTTTATAAAAAAGCTATATCCAATCAAAATCCAAACTATTTTTGACACAAAAACATATTGTAGCCAATTAAAAACAGTAAATTCAATACAATACACATAGCATATTAAACATTGCTAAACCACTTTCTTTAATGTTAAAAAAATATGTCGGGTTTTGCACAATTATACATACGATTTTGTGCTGTATTTTACTGTTGCTTTTAGACTATTTTTTACTTCAGCAACATTTAATACAAATACTGCAGTCGTGGAGTCTGCTTTGAATATGATTCATGATCACAAATTGATACAAGAAAGCTTTTGTTCAATTACGAGCGATGTTTTCAAGTTTCTTCCCAAAAATGATCTGCCATTCAGCCTTTACAAGCTGAACAATACCAGTGGCAAATTTTTCCCTGTAACAACTCCGGGTAAAGTTATTTTGTCTGCAGACAGACAAGCTATATATACTGATTGTGATAAGGGATTAATATTTATTAAATGCACCGACATTTCAGCATGCAAACCTTTTTTTTCAGAAAATCTGAATATCGTAGTAAGGGATATTTCCAATTCAATTCCTGAGCATGAACTGGCCGCAGTTATAGTTGAAGGTCTTAAACATGCGGCTCAAGGAATATATGTAGACTCAATCAAAATCCACTTCAATAAATTCCATGAAACAATATGCGCGGTCGCAGAACTGCTACACGAAAATACAGAACTTATACCGCTCCTCATGTCCAAGCTTGATACCAGACACTCTTTAGTAAATAAGTCTATTTCATGCGGAATAATAGGGGCTGCAGTAATACTTATCGGACGTGATGCAAAACCGGATATAAATATTTTCACAGATGCATTTTGCGCTTTATTACTCTGTGATATAGGTTTGTGTAATCTACCTGAATTTGTACTGGGAAAAGAATTCTGTCTGACCCGCGACGAGCAGAAGAGGATTAAGCAGCATGCAATAGGCTCGATAGAGTTGCTGAGTATTACCCAAAAGCTGAATAAGCCCACCCTCAGGGCTATTCTGGAACACCATGAAAGGATGGACGGGTCTGGATATCCTCGAGGTGTGACCAATGATAAATTGTCATGGCTTGGAAAACTGTGCGGGGCAGTTGATTCCTATGTAGCTATGACTATGGAGCGTCCAGGAAAAAAACGCATATCAACTGTAAGCGCACTTAAAATTTTATATAAAGAAGCCACCCAGTACGACCCGAACATAATTTATGCACTTGAAAAGGTGACTTACAATGGGGACTGATAACTACCTGATTAAATAAACAAAGCCCTGAACAAGTTTTGTGCAAGGCTTTGTTTATCAATAGAAATCAAACTAATCCATGTGTAGATACTGAGACTTGATCTTTTTCATCTCGCCTTTAAGGATCATCTGGTCCATCATAAAATTAACGGTATCCTGTAATCTTGTAGCATCTGCAGGCATTAAATAACCGAGCTGACTGCGGGTAAAAAGATTATCAAGCATCGGAGCGGCAAGTTTTGGGTTTGATGCTGCGTAATATATTGCTTCAACACTGTCAGTGATCATTACATCAACCTTTCCGGAAGCCACTGCAACAGGAATTTCTAAATTTGACTCGAAAAGGATTACGTCAGCATTTTTTATATTGGCACGAACAAATTTTTCATTCGTACCACCGGGATTAACTCCAACTTTAATACTTTTTTTATCAATATCAGCCATAGTTTTAAAATTTGCTGCCTTAGAGCTGGCAACAAGTGGAGTTTTACCAAAAGTAACGTAACCCTGTGAAAAACAAGCTTCCTTCTGACGAGCAATGGTGCGGGTTATGCCGGACATTCCGATATCATATTTCCCCACTTTAAGATCCCTCATAAGAGTCTTCCATGTGGTTGGGATCAGCTCAAGCTTTACGCCGAGTTTATTCGCAAAACTCTGCGCCACAGCAATATCAAACCCTTCATATTTACCATTATTATTAAAAGAAAACGGCTTGTAATCACCAGTAGTTCCTACCTTAAGGGTTTTGCTCTCAAGAATCTCATCCATAGACCGAGCCTGAGCAATACCGGAAAGAAGCATGGTAAGTGTCATAGCAAACCCTATAAGGACATAAAAACGTTTCATAAAATCTCCTTTAATCTGATTGAATTATACAAGATGGGAAAAAATAAAAACATAGGAGCGGTCACTGATATACCGCTTTTTAGCCATAATTTTTGATATACATTACTTCTTTAAAAGTCCAACCAGATTTACTCAACGCTATAAAACAGAATAGCTTTACAAGAACTTTTATGGCAGAAAGAAAATTACTGTTCCAATATATTGCGGTAAAAGGTTATGCTAAATTCATCTAAATTACTAAATATCAGTGCTGCAGTTTTAGCTGGAGGAGAAGGCCGCCGTATGGGCAGCAGGGATAAATCTTGCCTTGAAATTTCCGGTCAGAAACTAATCAGCCTAATTATAGCCAAACTGGAAGGTCTGTTTAATGAGACCTTTATAATAACCAGAACTCCGGAAAATCACAGAGATTTAAGTATCAGACTTGAAGGAGATGTCTTTGAAGCGCGCAGCTCTTTAACAGGAGTTCACGCTGCTCTCTACCACTCCAGAACAGATCACGTGTTTGTTACAGCTTGTGATTCCCCTTTTCTCAATCGAGAACTGATCAAAGACTTTTTAACCCACTTTACACCGGAAGTAGATGTTTTGATCCCAGTCCATCCCAATGGAATGTACGAACCACTTTGCGCTGTCTACTCCAAAAAATGCCTTCCATTTATTGAAGAAAATCTGCAAAAAAATATCTATCAGATTATCAGATTCTTTCCGCAGGTAAAAATCCGCACAGTTGAGACAGCCCGGCTTAAACATAAAGACCGGAACCTTGAAACATTTATTAATGTCAACACCCCAGAAGAACTTGATAACGCATGCAAGAGGGCAAATAATGCCGAGTAATCAAAGTTTTTCTAAAAATATCCCACGGTCACAGGCGCTGAGAACTTTACAGGACAGAATTCGCACTCTTCCAGAGGAACAAGTATCGGTGATTGACTGCTCTGATAAAATTTCAGCACAAACTATTTGCTCAGCTATTTCACTTCCTGAACATGATCGGTCAGCAATGGATGGATTTGCTGTTTCCAGTACAGAGACAACAAAAGCTTCAAAAAACACGCCCATAGTCTTAAGCTTTACGGGTGAAATTCGCCCATCCTCCATGACTCCCAGCGAATCGACAATAGGCAGTGCAGTAAAAGTACTAACCGGAGGAATAATTCCTCCTGGTACAGATGCCGTTATTCCATTTGAAAAGGTAGTAATATCTGAAAATACAATTCAAATATCCTCTCCAGTCAAAAAAGGAGATTATATCTTCAAGCGCGGATCAGATATAAAGAAAGGCGAAACAATTATTTCTGAAAATGAAATCATTAATCCCTGCCAAGCCGCCCTGCTGTCTTATGCTGGAATTAGGGCTGTACCTGTTCGATGCAGTCCGGCAATTGCAGTACTGGCTGTGGGAAATGAATTGTGCGACCCTGCAGCAGTCAATTCGTTAAGCCTGATTCCGGCAGATAATCTCATTCTGGTAAAATCGCTTTGCAAGCGTTGCGGAGCAACGGAAATCAAGATTTCACCATGCGCAAATTCGCCCGAATCAATCTCCACAGCAATTAAAGCATACTCACACTGTAACTTAATTATCACCACAGGAGGAACAGGCCCCGGAAATAGAGACTTTGTCTTTAATTCTGTTCTTGAAGCCGGTGGAACCCCCATCTTCAAGGGGCTATCCATGCACCCTGCAAAATCCATTTTTGCCTGTCAGCTAGGGAGTTGCATCGTTGTTGGTCTTCCAGGTCCTCCTAATGCCGTAAATCTTGCATTTCATACTGTAATCAAACCTATTATAAACATCCTTCTTGGACAGCCAGATATTTCCCCCAAATTCACAGCTCATTTAAGCAGTAGCGTGATCGGAGCCAATGAAAGAGAAAAGTTGCGTCCCTGCCTGGTTTTCGAACAAGGAGGAAAGCTCATCGCTGACCCGCTAACCTCACCTGACCTGTCTCCTCGCAAAGTAATGAATATAAGCAACGGAATAATTGTTCTCCCTCCTGATTGCGGAGAACTTGAAAAAGGATGCAAAGTTCAAGTAATTAAATTTGCATAAATCGACTTTAACATTTTGTTTAGTTCACAGCTTTCCTACTTTTAACTGCTGAGCACAATCTATTCATTTGCAGACAATTATATAGTATTTTCATGAATCCGTAACATGACAGCTACAGGCTCGGAGCAATATAGAAACATGGTTCGTGTATATAAATAACATGTACCAAAAGTCAGTCTGCAAAATATACATCAAAGCTGAAGCAGCATTAATAAATCTTTCTTGATGAAGGCGACCATTTCACGGTTGCCTTTTCTCTTTTCGTATAACCTGCAAAAAAGAGCTGAGGGATTATGGGACAAAAAAATTTTGTTTTGGATACTAACGTGCTTATTGAGAACCCTAAATGCATTACAACTCTAAGAAATGGTCAGGACAACAAAATTCATATTCCATATACGGTATTGACTGAGCTTGATAAGCTGAAAAGAGATCCCCGCATAGGGCATATTGTTGCGCAGGCAATATCTATAATTCTTAAAGACAAGATAGTTACGATACTTCCGCCAGAATATGCTGAAAGTCTAACTGCACTTAATCCTGACGACTGCATTCTTAAGGAAACCATTAACAGCGGGATTGATGAGCCAGTATTGATTACCAATGACCGCATACTGCAAATCAAAGCGGGGATATACAGCCTTAAATGTGAAGGATATAAGGACTCAGAGCCATTCCGGTCAGATTCGCAAATATATACTGGATTTACCGCTGAAACAGAAAGCCCGATTATAAACTCTTTTCGCTGGGAGAATGGAACCCCGGTTTTCTATGGTCATAAAGAAAATAAAGCTGTTACCTACACCCATGAAGTATGGGGAGTTACACCTCGCAACATTTATCAGAATCTTGCCATAGAACTGATGCTTAACGATAAACTCAATATTATATCAGTTCAATCAGAAGCAGGATACGGCAAAACCTTTCTTGCTCTGGCGTCAGCCCTTTTTTTAGCCCTTGAAAAGAAAGATAACCCTTACGAAAAGGTATACCTTGTTAAACCATTATGGGAAATTGGAGCTAAAATGGGGTTTCTGCCAGGCACAGTGGAAGAAAAGATGCAGCCTTATATACGATACATACATGATCTGGCTGTGAAGTTACATGAGCAGCGACCGGCCAATCGCATCTTTATGGACAGCGATCCCGAAAAAATTCGTTTTAATCAGAAGAAATTTGAGATTCTACCTATAGCTTATATAAGAGGTATGAACTTAGAAAACTGCGTCGTCATTATTGACGAAATGCAGAATATGTCACGATCGGAAGTTCGCTCCCTTCTCACTCGCATGGGTGAGGGCGTAAAATGCATCTGCCTTGGCGACACCCGGCAGGTCGACAACCCTTATTTGAATGAAAGCAATAACGGACTAAACTGGATAGTAAAAAAGCTTAAAAACAACAAAGAATATGCGCATATGGTTCTTAAAGGTGAAAGATCAAGAGGGCCAATAACCGATTTAATCATAAAAACAGGATTGTAATAACATTTGACCTTTTTAAATCTTAACAATTTTAAATCGTAAAAACTAAGCCTAAAGCAAAAAGCCAGCCTGACTGATTTAATCAGCTGGGCTGGCATAATAAATTTCTTTTTTATTAAAAATTTTATAAAAACGCATACTAAAAACAATTATCATAATCACCAGGAAAGGACTAAATTCACTTCTGGAAAACCCGCAATAAAAGTTCGTCAAGATCTTCACCATTCTCTATGGCTGAAGAGATCTCATCTTCTAAAACACTTGCTCCTTTGCGGACTTCTGAAACAGTACAATCCATATTAAGAGCAACTTCTTCGGCGGGGATACCATAGCGAAAGCACAGATAGTAAAGTGCCCGTCTGGCAAGCATGGCATGTTCATTTTCCTGCATCATAAGCTCACGAAAAGTTACTGCAAATGCTTCAAGGACGGCATCAAGAATTGAATCAAAAGTCTGCGGCTCAAGAACAGCTTCAACCAGCTCATCCTCTTCAACTCTCTTGTCTGCTTCTTCTGAAAAATATGGAAAGGATTCACGAACAATTCCAGTCAACCGATTGATACTGGCAAGGATTTCATCTGCAGCATAAAAGGCATTAACATCAGTCATAATTTGACGTGGAGATACCGATTCAGAGGAAGGATGCAAATCAATAGTTACACCTACTTTAGATTCAAGAACTTCTTGAGCCGCATCCTTGATACGATCAAGGAGATGGTCACGAACCCAGTTAAGTACGAATTCATTAGGAGCAGTAAGCTGCACTACCCCGCCTTCATATACAGCTGAAAGCGGATCAACCCAGACACGCACCAATACAGGATTAATGCGAATCCTAAGTTTCTTTTTTATGGAGTTCCATACATTAGAATTCATTTTTCCTACCCCTGAAGTCAAGGTCCCGTTAAATTGCAAAAGGGATGATCTACGACATTTCAAAGCCGGCTGCAATGAATAACTCTCTAACCAAAATAAAAGCAAACAGGCAATTATCTGTCTACTCTAAACACTAAAGGCGTATTGGTGCAGATATAATAATTTAAAATCTGCACCAATACGCAATCAAAACAAAATAAAAAATTCCTCAAAAAAGGAAATTTAAAACCAACATTTGCACTTAAAATGTGCTCTAAAACCGAAATAAAGTCTTTTACGGAGTCAAACGTTCAATAGTATCCTGCAACTGTCTTCCAAGTGGAGTCTGCAAAGAAATCTCACGTTCAATATTGGTGATGCCTTTGATTACTGTTGAGTGTCTACGGCCCAATTTTGTGCCGATATCCTTAAGAGAAAGTTCTGTATGTTTACGAGCAAGAAAGAATGCAGTGTTTCGTGCTAAAACGATCTGACGTTTACGGCTTTTCGAACGCAACTGGTCCGGTGTAAGCTCATATGAACGACAAATATGCTCAACAATTGACTCATAACTCGGTGCAGCATTAGCTACAGCATAATTTTCAAGCACCTGCCATGCAAGTTCCTGAGAAACATTCCGGTTGAGGAGTCTTGCCTTTAGAACCAGATTCTGAAGGCAGCTTTCAAGCTGTCTTACATCTGTAGTAATCCTATCAGCAAGGAGCTCTGAAATTGAATCCGATACCTGAGTTCCAAGACGCATGGCCTTGCTCTGAACAATTCTTTTTCTGGTTTCAAAATCAGGGGTAGCAATAACAGCCAAAAGCCCGGAACTAAAGCGGGAAACAAGTTGCTGATCAATTTTTTCCAACTCGCGAGGTAGGAAAGAACTGGTCATAACAACTTTTGAACCGCGTATTTGCAAAGATTTCAATGTTTCCAGAATTTCATTCTGCATTTTCTCTTTGCCCTGAAAAAAATGAACATCTTCAAGAAGAAGACAGTCAACATTATCCCTAAATTCTGATTTAAAACGAGATACTTCGCCAGACTTAAGGGCTAGTACCAACCTGTTTGCAAATTCTTCTGCAGTTAAACAGGCAATTGACACATGTTTTTTGTTACTGGTTGCACAAAGATTCTTGCCAATAGAATGCAGAAGATGCGTTTTCCCAAGACCAGGAGTTGAGCTTAAAAAAAGCTGATCCCCGGGCAGAGAGTTATCGCATAGGCTTCTGGACGCAGCACAAGCCAGTTGATTGGATTCTCCAACAATAAAGTCATCAAAAGAAAAACGCCAACGCGGAATTCTTGTGTTAACAACTGGAGGACTCATCATGGGCAGGCCCATTCTGGTCTGTACAGGTCTCGCTACGGCAGGCTTAGCCTTAACAGCAGGTCTCTCAGTAGCCTTCCTGACCCCGATTTCCACCTTGGGATCGACTCCGAGAACCTGTGCTCCGGCTTCCTTAATATTATCCATGAGCCGATCTCTAACCCAAGCAGCAACAAAATCATTAGGAGCATAAAGCTTAATAGTATTATTGCTGATTTCAGCCTTCAACGGTTTTATCCAAACCTTGTAGAGGCCGGGGTTAAGACCCTTCTCAAGAAATTTTAAAATTTTATTCCAGCTGTCTCTCATCATGGAAACGTAACTAAGACAAATACTCTTACCCCATCAACTCTAGATAACCCCGTAGTCACCCAATGACGCTAACATGTTTATCTACAAGACAACACATTGTATTTATTAGAGTTTATCTTAACACAAGCAATTTAGCATTTTGATTACATTGTACGTTAAACGCCGCTATATCGGGATTCCTGCATGTTACAGAAAAAGTTTTCAACATATGTTGAAAACTTTTTCCACAGGATTATATCAATATTTATCTATTTTTTAGAAAAATACTCACTTTTTCTTTGTAATGATATTTTTATAACTCATTATTCCAGTTTACTATTTTTTATAAAATAAACAAGTTTAATAAAATAACCATCTTAATTAATTGAATTTATATAAAATAATTCTATTATTTATTAATGTTTATAAAAAAAAATTTAAATTCCAAATGCGGCTAAGACCAATAAAACTGGGGGTTAAGAACAAATTTGGTTTTAGAACATTTTGTAACACACTACAAAAACTAACTTTTTATATTCTTGACATTCTATAACCCCATAAACAAAGGGCTAAGAAAAGACAGACTTACCAACAGTAATGCAGGTTATCCGTTTTGAATAGATAACTATAAATATAATAAGATATAAATGAGTGTGAAATACTTTAATTTTCAAAGAAATATAGGAAGATATAATAATTTTAATTAAATAAAAACAAGCAAAAATTGAACACTCATTCAATACTACTAAGAAGGTATAGTATGGTTGCAATTACCCATTTACATATGATTTAAACTCTACAATATTAAATCCACAAAATTTGGTTCCAAATTATATTTTTCGCGATTTTAGGCGATAAAGCATGATTTTGGGTTACGAACAGCAAAAAAAAAGCCTGCCCAAAAATTTGGACAGGCTTAGAGTGAACTTTTATTATTTATTTTTACTACACCCATATATTGTATAATACAAATAATCAGAGTTGTCTCGTAAATAATTCAAAACATCATCTCTTATATATAATAATGTAGAGGATTTATTTATTTTCAGTCAATTCCTTTAGAGTAGGATAACGTCCGCATGCAAACCGTTCTGACTCAGGACAGTATCCAAGCTGCTCGCAACGCGCTCCGCCATGCCTGAAAATTGCCGGAAATTCTTCTTTACAAATCTTCAACATCTTGTCAGCCATAATGCGAACTTCCCACTGAGCCCGCTGACAGCAGCGCAAATTGAAAAAATGCATCAACGACCGACAATTCATGGTTACAACCATTTTTGTTTCAGCAGCCTGCGGCAAAACAAAACGGGCATCCTCGTTCGCTTTACTCTCACGACCGGCTGCAACTAAAATTTCGCGCAAATCGTTATAAGCACTACCGACTTCATCCATGAATTTTTCAAATCTTGCCCGAGCTTCAGGAATCTTTTTGATCGCGGGAGGTATAATATAATCCATATCACTTTCTGCCACATAGCGTTGACTCTGCTGGGAATACGAAGCTATGCGGTGTCGTACAATCTGGTGAGAACAAGCTCTGGAAATTCCCTCAATTGCGAAAGTAAAGCTGACATGCTCAATTGGACTGTCATGCCCTGACTCAAGTATTTTTGATACAAACTGATCCTGTTTATCTTTATCAATCTCGCCGCTCAGAAGCTTTGGCCACATATCGGCTACAAAACCGGCATGGTAGCACTGCCGGAAGGCAGCAAAAATTAACTCCAGTGCATTAGGCGTCAACGACAATAATTCTACTCTTAAATCTTTTTCCGGCATATGAGCTCCTTCAATTTATGGCCCCTTCATAAAGTAATTAAGAATTGGGTGCAACAGTGAGCTTTGTCCTATTTTTAATCACGAAAATGTGTACAAAAACAAACCTGTTGCATATATATAACCTTTAAATACATTTTTTCCCTTGCCAGTAGTGGCAATATGCCCTAAATAACGTCTCCTTATCTCTAATTTAACCAGCCTCTGAGATTATGCCCCATATTTTTGTTGCACCATCCCGATGCACGGGAAATTTATGGCAGATCTTATGCGCCGGAGGAATCCGTGACTACATTGACTACTAACGAAAAAATCAGAAATATAGCTATCATAGCACACGTTGACCATGGTAAAACAACCTTGGTTGATGGTATGTTCAAGCAAAGCGGACTGTTCAGAGAAGGACAGGAAGTAGATGACCGTCTTATGGACAGTATGGATCTTGAACGTGAAAGAGGCATCACCATTGCTGCAAAAAACTGTGCAGTTGACTGGAGGGGCGTAAAAATCAACATAATTGATACCCCTGGTCACGCAGACTTCGGCGGAGAAGTTGAACGTTCCTTAAGCATGGCTGATGGTGCAATTTTGCTTGTTGATGCTTCTGAAGGACCTCTCCCTCAGACTCGCTTCGTATTGAAAAAAGCTCTCGAAGCAGGCCTTAAAATTATCGTTGTCATCAACAAAATTGACCGCGGTGATGCTCGTCCTGATGAAGTCTTAGACGAAGTTTATGACCTTTTCATTGACCTTGATGCCAATGAACAGCAGCTTGAATTTCCTATTCTTTACGCTATCGGACGTGATGGAATTGCTCAAAAAACTCTTGAAGAAAAAGGCGAAAACCTGCACCCGCTCATGGATATGGTTATCGATTTTCTTCCAGGACCATCTTACTGCGAAACTGAACCTTTCCAGATGCTTGTTTCAGACCTGGGCTACTCTGACTACCTTGGACGACTCGCCATTGGTAAAGTTATCCATGGATCTGCCAAGCAAAACGAACCTCTTGTCTGCATCAACGAAGAAGGCGAAAATGTTTCTCTGCGCCTGACCAAAATTCAGAGCTATGACGGCCCCACCTTCTGTGAAACCGACATCGCCAACCCAGGTGATATCGTAGTTGTTTCCGGTATTGAAGGCGTTACCATCGGTGATACAATCTGTACTAAAGAAGCACCGAAGGCATTGCCCCGTATCACTGTTGATGAACCGACTGTTTCCATGCGTTTTACTATCAATACCTCTCCCATGGCTGGTCTTGAAGGAAAGTTGGTTCAGTCTTCTAAGATTCGTGAAAGGCTCAATAAAGAGACTCTGCTTAACGTTGCTGTTAAAATTGAAGAAAGTGCCGAAAAAGACAGTTTCATAGTTAAGGGTCGTGGAGAATTCCAGCTCGCAATCTTGATTGAAACTATGCGCCGTGAAGGTTTTGAACTTTCTGTAGGTAGACCTGAAGTTATTTTCAAAGAAGAAAACGGTAAAAAACTTGAGCCTATGGAACAGGTTTTTATCGACTGCGAAGAATGCTTTATGGGCGTAGTTACAGAAAAACTTTCTTCACGCAAAGCGAAAATGAGCAACCTCGTTAACAACGGTAAAGGTCGTGTACGCTTGGAATTTTCAGCTCCTTCACGTTCTCTCATCGGTTATCGTGATGAATTTCTGACCGACACCAAGGGAACAGGAATTATGAACTCTCTGTTTGCCGGCTATGACGACTACCGCGGAGATTTCCCTTCCCGTTACACAGGTTCACTGGTTGCTGACCGTAGCGGTAAAAGCGTTGCTTACGCGATCTTCAACCTCGAACCACGTGGTGAACTTTTTGTTGAACCAGGTGATCCAGTATATGAAGGTATGATCGTTGGAGAGCATAACAGGGACAATGATATCAATATCAACCCAACCAAAGAGAAAAAGCTATCCAACATGCGTGCTTCTGGTAAAGACGAAGCGGTTACGCTTACCCCTATTCGTCCCATGACTCTTGAAAGAGCCATGCATTTTATCAGGGACGACGAACTTATTGAGATTACACCTGAATCCATCCGCCTGCGCAAGATGGAACTTTCTTCTTCCAAACGCCACATGGCACGCGGAAAACAAATTAAAGATAAAAAGTAATCAGCACTCCAATTCAAATTTAAAAAGCCTTCCGAACACAAACCGGAAGGCTTTTTTATATACCCAGCTTACCACGAACCATTAGAATACAAATCTGCAACAGGCCCTCTTGGCAGACTGATTGTAAACTTAGAACCTTCACCCGGTTCTGAATCAAGCCTGATTGCCCCCCCATGATTATGGGTAATAATAAAGTAAACGATTGAAAGTCCCAGCCCGCTCCCCTTTTGGTTTATTCTGGTTGTAAAAAAAGGTTCAAATACTTTTTTACGGGTAATGGCATCCATGCCGGGACCGTTGTCTTCAATTTCTATTGTTAAGTAAGCATCATTGCTAAAAAGTTTAATCTTTATAGTGGGCTCTTCTATTACAGATTTATTTGAACATATTATCTGCGCTGAATTCTTAACCAGTTGAAAGAATACTCGTTCAATTTCTGCTCCAAAACATAAAATTTCCGGTAAATCAGGCTGTATATTTTTAATTATATTTACACGGCTAAACTCATACTCTGCACATGAATTTAAATCAGTCTTCACCTTCTCAAGAGCCTGTTCCAGTAATTCTTTAAGGTTACAATTTTTTTTATCCTCGCCAGATTTGCGGCTGAAATTAAGCATGTTCACAATTGTGCGTGCAACACGAGAACTAGCCTCTTTAATGGAGTCAAGCATCGTTGTAACATTACGCTCATCTAAATACTGTCTTATCAGCGCAATAGGTACCCCTATTTTATCAGCAACTTCTTTATTCTTTGCCAAATGAGGCAATAGTCTGCGTTCAATATTTTGTGCTGATTGAGAAATGACTCCGAGAGGATTATTAATTTCATGAGCCATACCAGCTGAAAGACTCGCCACAGTGGTCATTTTTTCAGACTGAATCATCAATTCCTGAACTTTCATTTTATCAGAATAGTTCTTGATAGCACCAATCATACGTATAGGTTTTCCAGTGACATCAAGCAAAAAATCGCCTTCATCTTCAACATATAAAAAACTGCCATCTTTGCGCCTGAACCTGTACGTTGACACAAATGAGCATGCCCGCTTAAGGCTCTTTTCCAAATCTGCAACAACATGCTCGCGGTCATCAGGGTGTATTAATTTTTCCCACCCATCCAAATCAACTGACTGGAATTCCTCTTCAGTGCATCCGGAGATCTCCCTTACAGCCCCCGCCCAGATTATCTCATTAGTATTTAAGTTTAGATCATAAACCATCTGACCTGTTTTCTCTGCCATAAGCCGATACCGTTCTTCGCTTTGATGCAAAGCCTGCTCTGTTTCCATCAGCAAAGTCACATCGGTAATAAAACCTTCCAACCCGATAAACTCTCCATCCTCGTAAACGTCTACTCCTTTTTCCCAAACCCACTTTAATTCACCTGATAAGGTTCTAATCTTATACATTATTTCATAGGGCTCATTATCCTGAATGGCCTCTTGTACACATTCCCATACATAAGCTCTGAACTCGGGCAAAATAAGGTCCGCATAAGCAATATCACGATTTCCAAGTAGAGCCTCAACCTCATATCCTGTAAGCTCAAGACATCCCTCGCTGACAAAATCCAAACTCCAATCCACATCATTTTTGCATCGGTAAACCATCCCCGGCAAATTACTCAGCAAAGTGGAAAAAATTCTCTCTTTAGCACGGAGTGCATCAAGTTCATTGTCAGGTTCAGAAAAAGACCCAGTATTCCCCCTGACCACTTTCCCTTTTAAAATAATTATCCCTGATTCCAAATAATTTCCATTCCAGAGAACCTCGCTTACCCCACTGACCTTACTTTCGTAATATCCTGAAAAAGTTGACTCAGAATGAACAACTGTATTCAAAAATTCTTCAAATCCACTGCTATACATTTTAGATGACGATAAAAAATCTCCAGAACTGATGAGCCCGGAGAGAATTCTTGCTTCAATTCCTCCGACAAAAACAACTCTTTTATCATCATTCAGGACAACCACTACACCCGGATAGTGTTGAGCGATAAATTCAACAGCCTGTAAGATATCACGCTCAAATACAGCCACTTTAAAAAACCTCCGAAACCTAATTACAGTGTAAGCTAGTATTCACTATACCACAGCGCAGTTATAAAAAAAGCAAAAAGACACTTCCCGATATTTAATTTTTTCATTTGTTGCTAAATAAGAGATCCTGCGTTACCAGATTTTCACATAATCCACACTTTTCGGAGAAATAAAATGGGTTCAAAGAATCTTTCAGGTGAGGTAATTCTCATATTTACAGGTGGAACAATCGGAATGAGCGATAAACCGGATGCAGGCGGAGTCGTTCCCGATGATAATTTTACCAAACTTCTTACCGAAATTACCCCCGACGAACACGATATCACAATTCGCCCTATACTCTGGTCTGATGTCCCCAGCCCGCACATGTCACCGGAAAAGATGCTTAATCTTGCCCATGATGTTGATGGCTATCTTGCTGAGGATCAAGTTCTGGGAGCTGTCATTCTACACGGTACCGACCTCATGGCTGAAACTGCATATGTTCTCGATATTGCAGTTAAATCACCAAAACCGGTTATCCTGACAGGAGCTATGCGTTACTTCAATGAATCTGGATATGATGGAATCCGCAATCTCGTTGATGCGGTTAGAGTCTGCCTCCTTCCTCCTCCGGAAGGAACAGATGTGATTATACAGATGGCAGATAAACTTTTTGCTGCTCGCAATGCTATTAAATCAAGCTCGCTTAACGTTGATCCTTTTATCGGTCAAAATACAGGGCGTATTGGATTTATTGCCGGTGAATCAGTCATTCTTACCATGGCAAAATCAGGTAGACGTCCACGCCTGCCTTTTATGGTCACTAAAGCTGCAGAAAATGTACATCTTGTAGGGTGTCATCCGGGCATGGACTCAACTATTCTTGAAAAACTTATCGAGGCCGGAGCTAAAGGAATAGTTCTGGAAGGTTTTGGAGCAGGTAACACCCCTCCAGGACTTGTTTCAGGCATAGAACAATGTATTTCCAAGAATATTCCGGTAGTGCTATGCACCCGCTGTGTCGAAGGTGGAGTATGGCCAATATATGCTTATCCCGGAGGAGCCGCCTTTCTAAAACAGAAAGGAGTTATTATAGCAGGAGCTCTCTCGGCACTTAAGGCTACCCTGTTATTACAGATGCTCATTGGAAGCGAATGCAATATGAACGTCATTCGTGAAATTTTTGCTGAAGAAAGTGTATAAAAATAAGGGTAAACACAGCCAACTGACTGGCAGTGTTTACCCTTATTTTCAAATGTACAAATAAATAGATAATAAAGTAAAAATAAAGAATCTTACCTCAGACTTGCTGAGTTACCCCTCTATTAACACCATATATCCTTTCTACATATCCCCTAAATCTATACGGGTAACAATTTCTATAAGCGTCCGTACACCGAACCCAGATCCACCAGCCGCGCCTGCTGGTGTTTTTTTCTTTCTCCAAGCTGGCCCTGCTATATCTAAATGTGCCCATGGAACATTTTCAGGTACGAATTCCTTAAGAAACATTCCGGCATGAATAGTCATCCCCTCTCTCGAACCGATATTTTTAATGTCAGCAACTTCACTTTTCAGTTCATCCTTATAAATATCCCAAAGAGGCATAGGCCAAAATCTTTCCCCAACACTCATACCGCATTCCATTACCAAGTCCTGCATCTTGGAAGAATTATCCATAACAGCAGCAACATTCCAGCCAAAAGCAATAATACAGCCTCCGGTAAGTGTTGCCAGATCTATTATCGCAGCAGGCTCAAAGACCTTGGAATACGCGAGCGCATCACAAAGCAACAATCGGCCCTCAGCATCGGTATTCAGGATTTCAATAGTTTTACCAGAATAGGATGTAACAACCTCTCCAGGACGGGTGGCTGATGCATCAGGCATATTATCAGCACACGGCAATATACCAACAATTGAAATTTCAGGCTTAAGTTCACCTAGAGCTTGGAAAAAACCAAGTATCGCTGCAGCTCCAGCCATATCACATTTCATATCTTCAATGAAACCAGTCGGTTTAAGTGAAATACCACCGGTATCAAAAGTAACCCCTTTACCGACCAAAACCAAAGGCTTAGTCCCCTCAAGATCTTTAGGACAATACTCAAGAGTTATCAGACGAGGCTCATCGACAGAACCACGAAACACTGATGCGTATGCCCCCATACCTTTATCGATTATTTCCTTCCGTTTCATGGTCTTAAATTTAAAGCCATACTTTTTAGCCATTTTTTTGGCTTCTTCTGCAAGGTAAACAGGATTAGCAATATTGGGAGGCAGATTGACTAGGTCGCGGGCATAAGAGGTAGCCAGACCGACGGCATTACCTTTAGCAATGGATTCTAAAAAATACTCCTCAGGCTCCTCTTCAGTCAAAAACCGCACTGATTCAGGTAAGTCAGCCTTGTCATCTTTCTTCGTTTTAAACTGATCAAAAGAATATAAACCACTTATTGCTGCGACCACGAAATGCTCATAACGATCTTCAAGTACAATGCCTTCAAAAGCAGGAAGTGGAGCGCCTACAATACGAAACTTAAGCTCACGGCATTTTTGAAAAGCAGAGGCAACAGCCTGAGAAAACTGTTCCACACCAAATTCATTTTCAGAACCTAGTCCAACCAGCAAAACCCGCTGGATAGATGTTCCAGCCCCGTATATAACGGAAGTACTGCCAAGCTCACCGGAAAAATCATTTAATGCTTGAGAGCCGGATACCCAGTCTGCTTCCGAAGACATCCAGGAAGAAAAGCCCGGGAGATAGTCGTCAGTATCTTTAAAGGCGAAAAATATAACAGCATCCGCAGACCAAGCCGCAGCAGGATCGACTACTACATTAAATTCCATCTGATTCTCCGTAACGTTTTATATTTAATAGGTCCCTGACATCTAATTTGGTTTAATCTGCTCCACAAAAGAAAATGTTCCGTTTGAGTATTTCATGATATCAACACTTTTCATGGGTACTCTGATCCCTTCAGGATAACTGAAATTACCAGTTACACCTTTAAAATCCAAGGTGGAAGCAAGGGCTTCACGTACTTCTTCCGGTTTATCACTTCCAGCCTTCTCAATAGCGTTAGCCAAAAGCATGAGAGTATCGTATCCAAGCGCGGCAAATCCAGATTCAGGCCTGCTTCCGAAAACATGCTCATAACTATCTACAAATTCTTGAACAACAGGATCAGGATTATCAAGAGCGACGTGTGTAGCAAAATAAATTGAGTGTGCATACTCTGCCGGAATTTTCATTAATCCAGGAGTGTCAAATCCATCACCTGAGACAATAGGCTGATTAAAGCCGGCACTGCGCAAAGCGGTCACATATTTAGGCGCATCAGGCGGGATAGATGACAGAAAAAGCACATCAGGAGCCGGATCCTTTACTCCCGGCACTGGAAAGTTTTCATCACCGGAACTGAACCAGACCTCGTCAGTTATTTTCCCACCATATTTACGATACCTGCGCTTAAAATATTTGGAGAGTGCTTTTGTAAATTCATTAGAAAGATCTGTCCCCACAAATGCATTTTGTGTTTCCAGTCTGCGCTTGGCGAATTTAGCTACGGCTCTGGCCTGCATATTATCACCGAAAGCCGCCATAAAAAAATATTTTCCATACATATAGGGAAGATTTTGCATAGTAGCACCGGCTGTAATAAAGACAATATCCTGCGCGGTAACCGCTGGTGCTGCAGCCATAACATAGTCAGTATCATTTAGACCAATAACAGCGGTCATACCATCCTGCCCGGCGAGGATATTGGAAGCCAATACAGTGGAGTCCAGATTTGAACGACAATCGGAAACAACCAGACTGATCTTCTTGCCAAGGACGCCGCCCTGAGCATTTATAATATCTTTGGCAAGCTCCATTCCATGCAATCCTGGTTGATCGATTGCCGCCATAGCACCGGTAAGATTATAGAGCACCCCGACTTTAATCGAATCACCACCTGCAAAAACACTTGAAGAACAAAGCAAAAAAAACACAATAAAAGCACTGATCCGCATATTTACCCCCTCTGAGCGACAGAGAATAACTACCTATTATTTATTAATATCTATCATAGATATGATTACTAATTCTAGCACATTTTTCAACATGAGAATAGCATCAGTGTATCACTTTCAGTCGCAAAATTTCTATTTTTTGTTCATAGTAAGTTTAGTCTGCTGTTCCTCTAAAAATTGCTGAAATTTTGTAAGCTCAGCTTCCCTCTTTTCAGGTATTGATGGAAAATCAGATTCTTTGCGATAACGCTTATCGGCCAGATTACGGTTTATCGGCATTTCCATTGCCGTCCCCTGCCATCCAGAAGTGTCACGGGAGAATTTCTGAGTATAGCTTACGCCAAGAAAAGCTCTTGAAACTCGGGTACAGTCCCGAAGCTTACGCATATCTTTAAACTCGGCTTTAGCTGTAACGTCATGAACCATTTTATCGAGACAGACCATCTTTTCAGGCATGGCAATTTTTTCAAATACAGCGCCGTGATTATTTAATATCTGCCCTTTATCACCGGCTGTTCCGGGATCAATATAAAAAGCAGCATACATACCGGACTGGTCAAAAACAGACAGGTCACAGGAAAGGTCAACTCCAACACCACAGGTAAGACAAGTCACATCACGGTATCTAGGCAAAACATCACGTCGCAGCCAGTCATCACTATTAACAGGATCATTAATTGTTCTCTTATTTTCAGGAGCATACTCCCTGACAGGAGATTTCATGAGAGTAGCGGCATAAAGTTCGCTTGTCTGCATCCAGGCAGCAACCCCCATTACCCCTTTGAAGTCTCTACGCCTCCTGCGTGCCAGAAGAAACAGCCCTCTATACAGCTTATCAAGCGTAGTTCCTCCCTTCTCGGAAGATTCAAACATAATATATTCGTTAAATCCACCCGATAAAGCCAAATTAAATGGAGTTCTTATCATTACTGATCCTGTGTCATTCTGAGGAACCAGAAAATCAGCCATATCATGACCATCAGTCGGCAGCCAGGCCATGGTACCGCCTATGGTAATCATGCTTCCAAGCACCTTCATATAATCTTCAGGAATCTCGCCAAGTCCTCCAACTCCTATAGAATATTCTGTCTGAGAAAATCGACGTGAAAAAATTCGGCTATCATCAACTCTGGAATGAAAAATGTCTGCAACAGAACCAATAATTTTAATCTCAGCCTGAGTATTTTCTCCGGGAATAAAGCGAAAACAACCTATAGGCGAATTCATCTGCTCCATACCCTCCCAATTCTCAAGAGCCTGTCTTTCCCAGTGTACACCCTGTAAAAAATTCATCGCCTCACTGCGAGTCTTAAATATATCAAGTGAGCGGCTTATACCGGCAGTATCAAGAACATTTTTACAATAGCTTTGAACTCCGCATAGAGCCAGAGCCCCTTTACGTGATCGTAGTTTTTTTAAAGAGCTTACAATAATTCTTATCCCGGCACTGCTGAGGTAGCGAACCTCAGTCATATCAAAAGCCATGCAAGCAAGATTTTCATCGCTCAAAAGTTCATCCAGAGATTTATCAAGTTCCCCGGCCCCATAGGCATCAATTCTTCCCCCCATGACAACGACCACTGTTCCACTGTGCCTGCGTACCGAAATATCCATTGCAGTAACTCCTCTTCAACATCTTCCCTTATATTACATGCGACTTGATATGAGAATAGGCATAAGAGCTTCAAGTTGTGAAGTTCTTATGGAAAAACTGTACTATTTTTTATAGCTCTGATAATTACGAATATAAGAGGCCAACCAATGAAAAAAGTCTTACAGAAATTCATACCGGATACTGCAACCGGTGATTTTCTTAAACAAGCCCTTGAGGATAGAAACATGACCATGAAGGATGTCCTTCACGGGTACATGTATATTCGCTGGCCTAAAGCATACATAGGAGCAGCACTGGGCGAGAATAATCTTGCTCCTATTGCTGATTTTATTTCTAGCCTCATGGCTTCTCCAAAGAACAGGAAAAAGCGCCAGCAGCTAAAAAAAGAGTTTGCCGAATCATATCATGGAAAAGTTCTCATTACAGAAGAAGCTGTTAAATTCGTAAAAATAAATAAAAATGTAGTAACAACTGTTCCTGAGAAAGTTCTGCCATTTAAAAGAGCCAGAGATGTTGTACTGCAAAACCCGGATCACATAGTAGCTTTTGAATGCCCGTGCCGCGCGTCACGAGAAAATCCATGCCTGCCTATGGATGTATGTCTGATCATGGGTGAACCATTTGCATCATTTGTTGCTAAAAACCATCCGGAAAAAGCTCGGCGCATAACAGAAGAGGAAGCAATACGCATCCTTGAAGCTGAAAATGCACGTGGACATGTACATCATGCTTTTTTTAAGGATGTAATGCTTGGAAGATTTTATGCCATCTGCAACTGCTGCTCCTGCTGCTGCGGAGCAATGGAGGCTACCCGTAACGGAATCCCGATGCTGATCCCATCAGGATATATCTCCGTTGTTGATCCGCACAAGTGCATCGGGTGCGGGCAATGTATGGAATACTGCCCCTTCGGAGCTATGGCTGTACGGGACAAACGCATGCGCATCAATCCTGAGAAATGCATGGGCTGCGGAGTCTGCATCAATAAATGCCGTAAAGATGCTTTGCGCCTTGCACGCAATAAAAAGCACCCCGCCCCGCTATTAGTAGATGAATTTGATAAATAAATGGACTAAACGACTTACGCAGTTTCTTCTATAATCTTTTCAATCATGTCCGCAGCATCGACAAATGATGCTTCCGGGTCAGATTCAAGCAGAGCAATCTGTAGATTTATCTCACGCTGCAAAGTTATATTCTCAGGATCAAAATATAGCCTCCAAACTGGAATTGACTTTTTTCCTGCTCCAGCCCGACACAGTAAAAGACCTAAGTAGAGATAAGAAAAATTATCTTTACCCAAAATCCTGATTGCCCTTTCAAACTCAACTTTTGCCTGAATATATTTTTCACACTTATATAGGCAATGCCCCAGACGTTTTCGGGCATCGGCATTCTGTGGTTCTGTTTTGATAAACTCTTTATACTTTTCAGAAGCCTCTTCGTAACGTTTATTCTCATAGGCAACATTAGCCTGTGCAAGAGTATCAAGATCAACTTCTTTCGCAGCAATAGGTTTAGCTGCACTCTGCGGCTGCTCGCGATCTTCTTTATTCCTGAAGCCGCCAAAGAGAAAACCCCTTCTGGAAAGTTTTTGTGGTTTCTTTTTCCCGGACATAATTACCTCCAAATGAAAACTGACGGAGTGTAACGGCAAATGCATAGAACGCCAAGTCATATCATCAACAGGTATGGACTTATGAATAGCTCCATTATAAACATAAAGAATCTTGTAATGAACAATATCGAGGATTAATCATGAAAAAATTATTTATTTTACTGACCTTATTATTTGTAATTTCGGCATGTACCAGAATGCCATCATACAAGACTCCATTTGATACAGGCGGGAAGATATACAAAATAGCCCTGCTACCGTGGAAAGCATCGACAATGAACTTCGAATTCAAATATCGCTGGACAATGACACAGGCTTTACGTGCTGCATGCAAACAGGCTGGTGCATTTGACTTAAAATGGTCAGCATACCCGGTAAATGGAGGAAATGTTCAATTAATCCCGAATATGAATGCCACACAATTATGGGAACAAAAAAAATACGGCAATTATGCACCGAACCCCGAGAAGGTATCAAAAATTGCTTCTACGTTAGGAGCTGATCTTGCCTTGCTTTATAATGTATCAGCAGACAACGCTGTTTCCAATGATCTTGGTTCGTTAGATAGCAAAAATGATTATGTAAGAATATTTATAGTTGACCCTGCAACAAAGCAGGTCACTGTTGATTTTATACGAACTGATTTTTTAAACAAAAGAGCCTATGCGGACGTTAAAATAATAACTTTGCGGGCTTTTAATAAATGGCTTTTACAAAACAAATAAGGGTTACCAGCGAACTATAAACAAGACGGAGACCGTAATGTTGAGAAAAATTAATTTGAAAATATTAACTGCTTTATGTCTTATGGCAAGCATGACGACTGCGGTCTATGCATCAGATATCAATATCAAAGGCTGGGAAAAGAATGGAAAATATGATCAGCTATACGATAATACCGATCGTGATGTGTTTAAGGGGACCCTTATTGATATCGAAGAAATAACTCCCATGGATGGAATGACTACCGGCATAGGGCTACTTGTAAAAGACAAAGACGATGGAGAAAAGGTTCTGGTTCATCTTGGTCCCAAAGACTTTGTTGAACCACGTATCAAAGGACTTCGCCCAGGTGTGAGACTGAAAGTTTACGGAGTACTTGTAACAATAGGTAATGATTATGAGTATATTTGCGCCAAGTTAAAAGCAGGGGAAGAGCGGCAATACAAATTTCGCCTGACCAAAGACGGAACCCCGTTCTGGTCACTGACTCCCGAACAACTTAAACACGAAGAGTCTGAGCTTAAGCAGTAATTAATTTCAGCAATCAAACTGGTGAGTTTTTCAGTGAAAGGCTCACCGGTTTGAAATTTCCCCCAACACAATTTTATACTTTTATAAATACGACAGTTTATTCCTACTGCATAAATCTTTTTAAATAATAAATGAGCCTTATGAATCCTGATAATATTTCCCGAATTTCGTCTGAACTGAACATCCCTCATAAAAATGTAAAAGCTGTTGTTGAACTGCTTGATGAAGGGGCTACCATTCCCTTTATTTCACGCTACCGCAAAGAAGCAACAGGCAGCCTTGATGAGGTTTCAGTATCCTCAGTCAATGACCTTTTTGGAAAACTTAAAGAACTCGATAAAAGACGGGAGACTGTTCTTAAATCCATTGATGAACAGGGAAAACTGGACAGTGTTCTTAAAAGCAGAATTGATTCTGCGGCGACAATGCGTGAGCTTGAAGATATATATCTGCCATACAAGCCTAAACGCAAAAGCAAAGGTCAGACTGCAATCCAGAAAGGACTCGAGCCTTTAGCGTACAAAATTTTTGCTCAGCAATGTGAGCCCCAGAAAGAAGCACTGGCATATATTTCCAAGGACAAAGGAGTTGAAACGATAGACGATGCTCTTGCCGGAGCACGCGATATTATTGCTGAAAAGATTTCTGAAAATACTGGCACCCGCCAAGCAATCCGTACTCTTTTTGAACGCAAAGCATTCATTGAATCAAAAGCAACAAAAACAGCGCTGGAAGATGTAAACAAAGATAAAGCCTCTAAATTTAGAGACTGGTTTGATTGGAGTGAACCAGCCAAGCGAGCAGCCGGACATCGTATTTTAGCGCTTTTGCGTGGTGAGCGTGATAAATTTTTGAAAGTTTCCATCAGACCGGATGAAGCTGAAGGACTTGAAGTTCTGCACCGAAAATTAGTACGTTCAGCATCTGAGGCCTCTAAGCAAGTGGAAAAAGCGGCAACCGACAGCTATAAACGACTTCTTGCCCCGCAAATGGAAACAGAGCTGCGCGCCATACTACTTGAAAAAGCAGAAACAGAAGCCATCAAAGTATTTGCATCCAACTTGCGGGAGATTCTTCTTGCTCCTCCTCTGGGCAGTAAAAGAATAATGGCTCTGGACCCCGGATTTCGTACCGGAGCAAAACTGGTCTGTTTGGATGAACAGGGAGCTCTGCTGCACAATGACACCATCTATCCTGTAACATCTGAGAACAAAAAGAAAGATGCTGCCGCAATAGTAACTGAGCTGGTAAACAAATATAAAATTGAAGCCATTGCCATCGGCAATGGAACGGCAGGACGTGAAACAGAACAGTTTGTAAAAGAATTAGGCCTTGATAAAGCAATCAGTATCATCATGGTAAATGAGTCCGGAGCATCGGTATATTCGGCCTCTGAAATAGCCCGTGAGGAATTTCCGAACTACGATATCACCGTGCGAGGATCTGTCTCCATCGGCCGCAGACTGATGGACCCATTGGCTGAACTGGTTAAGATTGATCCTAAAGCTATAGGTGTCGGGCAATATCAGCATGATGTTGACCAGAAAGCTTTAGCTGAAAGTCTGAATAGGGTTGTTGAATCATGTGTAAATATGGTCGGGGTGGAGCTCAACACGGCCAGCGGCCGTCTTTTGCAATCAGTATCAGGACTAGGTCCTGTCCTTGCCGCTAATATAATCAAATTCCGGGATGAAAACGGACCATTTGGCTCACGTAAGGACCTGCTGAAAGTTCCCCGTCTAGGCCCAAAAGCTTTTGAACAATGTGCCGGATTCTTACGCATCAGGGATGCAAAAAATCCTCTTGATAATACTGCCGTGCATCCAGAGCGCTATAAAACAGTAGCTAAAATGGCTAAAGATATAGGAACTGATATTGCGGCTCTAATCAAATCTTCAGAACTGCGTTCTGAAGTAAAACTGGATAATTATATTACTGAAGATCTCGGCCTGCCAACTCTTAAGGATATTATGAAAGAGCTGGAAAAACCTGGACGTGATCCGCGTAAACAATTTGAAGCAGTAAATTTCGATGATTCAGTAAAAGAAGTTAAAGATCTGCGTGAAGGAATGGTCCTCAACGGCATAGTAACAAACGTTACCGCCTTTGGAGCATTTGTTGACGTAGGAGTGCATCAGGACGGGCTTGTGCATATCAGCCGTATTGCAGATGAATTTATAAAAGACCCGTCTACAATAGTGCATCCGGGACTGGCTGTTAAAGTAAAAGTTATGGAAGTAGATATTGACCGCAAACGTATTTCCATGTCAATGCGGCCTTCTGATATGTAAGAAGGCCCGCAAGGGCCTTACCTTATTTTATTTTCAGCTTAGATAGCTATTTTATCAAGTACATCCTGCAAAATTTCATCTTCACTTTGATCGGAACGCACGATGTGGTGTGAAGCCTCCATAAAGTTTGGTTCAAAACGATTAAGCATAAGAGAAATCTGCTCGCGGGCATCATCAGAACCGTCTGAAGCATTAAGTAAAGTCATAAAATCAGACATAATGGTAATGACTTTACCGTTACTTTTTAATAATTCACGATTTTTCTCAGACTTTACTGCACCTCGGGGCATACTTACGATCTGATTATCTCCGGTAGCAACTTCGTTAAGCACAGGATTTCCATCACTGCGGCTGATTATTACAAATTTACGGCCCAGTTTTTCGGCGACCTTTGCGGCAATAGATTTACGCAGTTCATCATTAAGGCAAAAGATAAATACATTGCCGGAATCACGCCCTCCTATAAGCATGTCCTTAGCCATACCCGGCACATAAACACTTCTCTTGTTTTCATCGGCAACTTCATACTCAACATCAAGCATATCAGTTTCTCTTTTCTGCATAACTGCTCCTTGCACTCTTCTGAGGGATATATAATCATTACAATATGCGGTGGTATTACTATTTACGCCGAAAGAAAACCGTACGTTTATACTGCTCATCATCAGGAAGTTCTTTGGATAGATAAACCATCTCCCAGTTCGCTGCGAAAAGGTCTCTAACAAAATCAAGAAGATTAAAAAATCCATTCTCAATTTTAGCTTGAGGATATAGTTTAAGAAAATCCTGTTCGCTCATTTTAAAATGACGCTCCACGAGGTATATAGGTCTGAATGTCAGCAGCATTTCTGAGTTGCAACGTTTCTCAAGACCACGGAGTATCGGGACCAGATGCCCATCTGAAATATTAATTTTACCTAGAATATCAATCAACATTCCCATATCAAAAGTCTGCTCAGGATTTTCATAAGCAAAGTTGCAAACTCTGAAATCAACACCTTCAATGCCATAAAGTTCTGCCAGTTTTTTCGCCCCGGCTATGACCTTTTGCTCCATGTCATAACCCACAACCTCTTTAGCTCCGCACCTGTGAGCATGAAAAGTGAAATGTCCAAGATTGCAACCAAGGTCACAGATACTTTTGCCCTTAAAATCAAGTGCAGTAAATTCTGGATCAATCCCGTCTATATCATGCCCGACTCCTCCGGCGAGAGTCTTATTTTCGAAGTCATACAATGGACGCCAGATAAGACTTTTACCAACTTCTTCCACAATTTTTTTAAGCTCAGCATTCTTGGTCATTGCAAATACTTCCAGTTGGTTATGGTGATTATGATAAAACCTTAAATTTGAGTCAGGCTCATATTATTAATTTTTTCTGACACAGCTTCCGCATATAACTGTATTGCATAGCGAACTCAAGAACCGGATTCGAATTGCATGAAATTTTGATGCGTGTTACTCGATTTAAGCGAAATCAGGAGTAGTTTTTTGCAGCAGATAACCGAGCATTTTATTTCAGGTAATTCTTTTATTCATAGCACACACCCCGGCTTCAGAGTCGGCTGTGCATTTATGTTTTCACTATGCGGAGCACTTGTAACAAATATCAGTGCAGCAGAGTGCGTTTTTGCCTGTGGTGTAATATTTGCTTTAGCGGCCAGACTTCCATTCTTAAAGCTTATTAAAAGACTTTTCTTTGTAAACTTCTTTATATTTTTTCTTTGGATATTCCTGCCATTCTCCCGTCCAGGAGACCCTCTTTTTACTATAGGTCCTTTTACAGCAACGACTCAGGGAGTTGCGTATACGACTATAATCACTTTGAAATCTAATGGAGTCATTCTGGCAATGACCTCTCTGATTTCCACTATGGCCGTACAGCAAATGGGAGCAGGAATGCAGTCTTTACATATTCCTGACAAATTTTGCCGTCTATTTCTCTTCACATGGCGATACGTGCATGTCATGAGTACTGAATTTTATAAAATGAGACGGGCCGCAACAATGCGTAATTTCCAGCCACGTACGAACTTGCGCACATACCAAACCTATGCATGGCTGATGGGGATGCTTCTTGTACGCAGTCTGGATAGAGCGCAACGTGTATGGCAGGCCATGATTTGCCGCGGCTTTACAGGTACTTTTCATACTCTAAACAGTCTTGAAGTGCATGGCAGAGATTGGTTTCTACTCATAATCAGCATAGTTTTTTCAACCGTATTTATTGTTCTTGAGTTTTATAAAATTGGGGTTTTGTTGTGAGTGCAGCTATTTTTTCTCTCAAAGAAATCAGCTTCAGCTATACAGATGGTGCTGAAATTTTAAATAATGTTAATTTTAAACTGAATGCATACGACAAGATTGCCCTTACCGGACATAACGGATCGGGAAAAACAACTTTGCTGCATTTAATTATGGGACTGCTTAAACCAACATCAGGTAAAATTTTATATAAAGATGTTCCTATGGTCGGCGAAAAGGACTTTCAAGAACTGCGCAAAGGGGTTGGGCTGCTTTTCCAACAGGCTGATGATCAACTTTTTTGTCCTACAGTGATTGAAGATGTTGCCTTCGGTCCACTCAATCTTGGTAAAACCTGTGATGAAGCTCGAGAAATTGCAATGTATACCCTTTGCATGCTTGGCCTTTCAGGTTATGAAAATAGAGTATCCTACCGCTTGTCCGGTGGAGAAAAGAAACTTGTCTCTCTTGCGACGGTTCTTGCAATGCAACCGGAAGCATTGGTTTTAGATGAGCCTACAAATGACCTTGATCCGTCTATGCGTGCAAGGCTTATTGAAATACTTAACTCTCTGGATGTTGCTATGCTTGTTGTTTCTCATGATCTTGATTTTCTAAAACAGACTACAACTAACGAATACTCGTGCTGCAACAACACAGTAGTTAAAGGGGCATCAGCTTTTCACGGAGATCATAACTTCGGTGAGTGTAAAATTTAAAAAACAATATCAGGAGAAACTTAATGCTGAAAATCAAAACTATTTTATTGCTTGCTATCACTATTTTCGCAGTCTCAGGATGTCTAAACGAAGATAAAACTGTTTCCATCAAAGTTCATGCTACGGCGTACACTTCTCAAGTGGGACAAACATCTGCACACCCGTTTCTCGGCGCATGGGGTGATGAACTTAAACCGGGTATGAAAGCTATTGCTGTTTCACGTGACCTTATCGAGAAAGGACTTACGCACGATACTAAAGTTAAAATCGAAGGACTTTCCGGAGAGTATCTGGTTAAAGATAAGATGAATAAACGCTGGACCGATAAGATTGATATATATATGGGACTTGATACAGCTGCAGCAAAAGACTGGGGCAAACGTGAAGTGACAATCACTTTTACCAAAGCGGATAAATAGCGATACTAAGTTTATATGTAAAAAGCGTAAAAGGCTCAAAACCGAGTCTTTTATGTTTTTTAACTAACAAAAACAGCTTATTAAAAAAATATTACAACTTAGCTTTTCCATGCTTTATTTTTCCGCCTGTTTTACGTAAAGATGGCCTTTCGCAGCGCCCCAATCTACTTACAAAGTGGACCTCGGCAAATCATATTTGCTGCGATGAACGGAGAATATTTTGAGCGAACGGAAAAGAAATCCTCACCAGTCTATCAGAGCATACTGCCTATGGTGCATGGGCGGAAGTCCACAGCTTGTCAAGGAGTGTGAGGACGAGGCCTGCTCCCTTTATGAGCTTCGCGGTCCGGCAACAGATGAATCTCAACGTACATGTATACGGGCAATACGAAAGCACTGTCTGGCCTGCACAGTTGGCGACCGCCAGGCTATCAGAGACTGTAAAGAGAAAGAATGCGTGTTACGCCGTTTTAGATTAGGTATACACCCCAAAACAATACAGCGCAGAAAAAAAAGGCAAATAGAAAAAAGTTATCTCACGCTACCGGGCCTTTAAAAAAAGGCCCCATACCTACCAGCGTAAAGACAGACAAGTCAGCCCGCCATCCATCTTTCTAAATTCAGACATATCTATAAACTCTGGATTAAACCCGTTTTTATCAAGCAGCTCAGCTGTTGCCGGAAATCCTGCCGGAACCAGTAGTTTACTACCTAAATGCAAGCAATTAGAAGAGTACTCCTCACCCTTTTGAACCATCAGTTTTTTAAAACCAGTAAACTCATCACGCTTTGCAAAACGAGCACTCATTATCAAAGTTTCCTCATCCAGAGCAGAAAGTTCTGTCTTAAGATGCGGCATACCGTTGTCAAAAGGAACCGGAATACACTTATATCCGAACCTTGATGCAGCTATAGAAAATTGCTCAAACCCTGATTTATTAGTACGGGTATCTATGCCCACATAGAACGTTTCACCCATAAGCAATACATCTCCGCCCTCCATAAGTCCGTCACCTTCCATACGGATAATCTCATCAGCATGATCAGATAATACAGACTGGATTACTCTGACTTCACCGCGCCTTGATTCTGCCCCCGGACAAGTCAGAAAAGCAGCTGTTCCTCCCTTAAAAGGAATCATTACAGCTGTATCTTCAACAAATACTGAATCCGGATATTCTTCCACTGCGTCAAGGACAGTTACTTTAATTCCAGCCTCTTCAAATGATTCAATGTAAGCCTGATGCTGCTTAAAAGTCAGTTCCATATCAGGAGATCCAAGCCCTGCTGCGGTCAAACCCTGTCCAAGGCTCCGGGCCGGCTTTCTGACAATAGCTTTGCTGAACATATATTTTCCTTAAAAGTATAATTTACTGAATGGTTACATCTTTAGCTTTTTGCTGATCGGCAATGAGAGTCAATTTAGAACGGATATATTCACTGGCAAGATTACCGGCTTCATCATTCTGAGTAGGTGCAAAAGAAGCAATATCCTGATCAACCTGCTTTTCCATCCGCTCTGATTCCATAAACATAATATAGATTAAAACCAGCGCAGAATCATTTTCCGAAGTTCCGCTGCAAAGCTCCTCAATCTGATTACGAGGAACAGTCTCAAGAAGACGATCAATAAACATTACAGCCCATTTATCGTAAAGTTCAGCAATAGGAGGAATCATAGATTTTATATTCTTAACAGCGCCTTCATCAATATTAGGCATAGTCATAGCTATAAACTCACCAAGAGCGTCCTGCCGCGCATCTTCATTTCCAAGACATTTATCCATTATTATTCTATGGATATATTCTCTAATCTTAACTTCTTCCATTTCTATTTCCTCTGCTTACGCAAAAATTATTCATGAATTAATGGCGATTGATTACTAAAAAGGCCAGCGACAGGCAACTGTCTGGTGGCGACAATGGACAAAGCCGTTGACAGCTGACTTGATTCATATAAATCTTAGTTGATAAGCCTCCATTTTACTAAATAATAGATAATTTACTTTTCAATATTCCCATAGAACAGTTTGATTTTCAGGAGAAGTTTTCTGATGGTAAATGGTAAGAAAGTGGTAATGGTAATGCCAGCCTATAATGCGGCATCCACGCTGAAAAAGACAATTGATGAACTTCCTGAAAATCTAGTAGATGAAATCCTGCTGGTGGATGATTGCAGCAGAGACGGTACCGTTTCACAGGCAAAACAACTCGGAATTAAAACGGTAGTTCATACCTGCAACACAGGGTACGGCGGCAATCAGAAAACATGTTATAAAACAGCCCTTGATATGGGAGCAGATATCGTCGCCATGGTTCACCCCGATTATCAATACACTCCACTTATTCTTTCAGCGATGGTTTCACCAATTGCACATGGAGTATTTGACTGCATGCTAGGTTCGCGCATACTCGGCACAGGAGCACGCAAAGGAGGCATGCCCCTATATAAATATATTTCAAACCGTGCGTTGACCATATTCCAAAACCTGCTCGTGGGCTATCATTTGTCTGAATACCACACCGGATACCGCGCTTTCTCCCGTGACCTCCTTGAACATATTCCCTTTGAAGGCAACAGTGACGACTTTGTTTTTGATAATCAAATGTTATGCCAGATCATCTATGCAAATTACGATATAGGTGAAGTCACCTGCCCCACACGCTATATGGATGATTCATCATCCATAAGTTTTAAACGTTCTGTTAAATACGGTCTGGGCGTTCTTAAATGCTCAACTGAAACTCTACTTCACAGGCTTGGCTGGTTGGAATGTGATTTTCTGAAAGGTATGAGCAGAAATCCAGGCAACAAATCTTAGCAGGCAGCAGTTATGAACAAGTCAGGGATTAAGTTGAATTCAAAAAAAGTGTTACTTGCTGCTATGATGCTTTCCGCACTGATACTCATCGTATATGGACAATGCGGGACTTTTGAGTTGGTGAGCTATGACGACACAAGCTATGTCACCAATAACGCACGAGTGATGCAGGGAATATCTGCTGAAAACATCAGCTGGGCATTCGGTTCTTTCCAATCATCCAACTACCACCCCCTAACCATGATCTCTCATATGCTGGATACCACTCTATTTGGCAATTCAGCAGGAGCACGTCATCTTGTTAATATTTTTTTACACCTGATTAACGTTCTTTTACTATTTTTTTTCCTGCTCAAAGCAACGTCAACACAAGATGAAGAGAACCTTATTCCTGCATTTTTCGTTGCTGCTCTCTTTGCCATACATCCCGTTCACGTAGAATCAGTTGCATGGATTTCCGAACGTAAAGACGTTCTTTCCACCTTTTTCTGGCTTGCAGCTATGCACAGCTGGTTCGACTGGGCAAAACATAAAAAAATGTCCAGCTATGCACTTACTTTCTTTTTTACAGGCATGGGAATACTTGCAAAGCCTATGGTTGTGACTCTTCCTGCGGCACTGATTCTGCTTGATATCTGGCCTCTGAATAGAATAGACATTACCAAAAATAAATTTGCTCAATTAGCTAAACTGACTGCTGAAAAACTGCCACTTTTCTGTCTTTCTGTATTCTCAGCGGTATTAACCGTCATGGCCCAAAAAGGTGGAGGGGCTATGCAGTCAATGGAATCCTTTCCTTTCAGTCTCAGAGTCTCCAATGCCCTTGTTTCGTGGATAGCATACCTCCGAGAATTACTCGCACCAGTAAATCTGGCTGTTTTTTATCCCTATCCACATGAAATACCTATCTGGAAACCAGTTACAGCTTTTATTTTCATACTGGCCGTTTCCGGTATCTGCCTGCGTTATATTAAAAAATTCCCCTTCGCAGCCGTTGGTTGGTTCTGGTATCTTGGAACTCTGGTTCCGGTAATAGGTCTGGTACAAGTCGGAGATCAGTGCATGGCTGACCGTTATGCATACATCCCCTTCATTGGGCTCTATATAGCAATAATCTACAGTGCATCCTTTGCGGTCAAAAAGGGTTATATTCCGGCAAAAACTCTAATAGCTGCAGGAGCTGCAATTGTGGCGATTCTGACTGCCGTCGCATACACACAGACTTCATATTGGGAAAACAGTGAAACATTATATCCCCGGGCTCTTGCTGTAACAAAAAACAACCACCACATGCACTACAATTACGGCAATCTGATGGAGCGCAAAAAAGAACTGAACAAGGCCGCTGAGCATTATAAAGCGGCATTTAAAGCAGATCCTTCACATTACAAAGCTATGACCAATCTTGCCATAATTCTATCCCGCCGGGGAGAAGATGTCAGCGCTATGAATCTTTACAATCAGGCTTTAAAAATCAATCCTGACTACGCTACAGCATATGCCAACAGAGGAATCTGCTATCATAAGCAGGGTAAATATGATTTTGCGATAGCAGACTACCGTAAGGCCCTAGAACTTGAACCCAATCATGTAAATACAATGATTAACATGGGACTTCTATTTTATACACGTGGCGACAAGTCTTCTGCAAAAGAATGGTTACTAAAAGCTCTTTCCCTTGACCCTGAAAATAAGTTGGCTCGCAAAAATTTAAGTATGATTCATTGATCGCCTAATCAAAGTATTTGACATATCATTTTAATTAGGTTGAAAAAGAATTGTTTTACTAAATAGTTGTCTGTCACTGACAGCCCTGCCATAAGAAATTCATTTCTTTACTAATCCCTTCTTTACCCACGGAGCTCTGTATGGACTTTCTTTACAACCTTCTTCCCTTATTTAAAATTCTTTTTGTCTTCATATCTATGCTTGCCGGAATCAGGCTACGCTTAGGAGTTGGACCATCTATTCTCCTTGGCTCAATCATTCTCGCCTTACTCACTTCAATGGGAGTAACATCCTTTCTTACAGCATCCGGCGCTGCTTTAGCTGACCAGAAAACTCTTTTTCTAGCTGTAATTGTAGCTCTGATCATGGTCTTAAGCGGACTTTTGGAAAGAACAGGACAGGCCGGCAGAATAATGAACTCCTTAACCGGATATTTAAAAAGCCCTCGCCTGCGGCTTGTGTTCTTTCCGGCTCTTATAGGACTACTTCCTATGCCCGGAGGAGCTATATTTTCTGCCCCTATGATTCAAGAAGCTGCAAACGGTCTTGATGTTTCAGGGAAAGACAAAGTTGTTATCAATTACTGGTTCCGCCATGTATGGGAACTGACATGGCCTCTTTATCCAGGCATGATTCTCGGATCGGCACTATCCGGTATGTCCATTTTTGAATTCATCAGCTACACTTTTCCAGGAGCAGTGGCCTGTATAGTTCTAGGATATTTATTCTTTTTACGTCCTTCAGTTCTCCCCATGACCGGCAGTACCACCGTAGCTGAAAATACTACAGCCAAAACCGGCGTTAAAAAAATATTAATTGAAGGCTTACCGCTCATTACAGCCATTGTCGGTGCACTATTTTTCGAAGGGACTCTAGCAGCTCTTTTCCCCGGCATCCCCTTTGAAACAGGTATTGTAATAGCCCTATTTGCTGCTGTCTGCTGTGCAATATTTGCTAATCCTGGATCTTTTAAAATAACCCGTGAACTATTGGTAGAAAAACGTTTTTTAAACATGATCTTCATGATCTTATGTGTATTTATTTTCAAAGATATTCTCGGTGCCAGCGGATTAATAGACGACCTTTCTCAACTTGCTGGAGGCGGAGCTGCACTTATAGCCGCGGCAGTACTTGTCCCGTTTCTTGTTGGATTTATTTCCGGTATTACACTCGCTTATGTCGGCGCATCAATGCCTCTGGTAGTCGGACTTGTCCACGCCACAGGTCTATCACATCAACTTCATGCATGGGTAATCCTATGCATGTTCTCCGGCTTTTCAGGTCTTATGGCTTCACCGCTTCACATATGTTTTCTTCTGACCTGTGAATATTTTAAAGTTGATATGTATTCTGCATGGAAAAGAGTTGCTATCCCCAGCTTGATGCTTATGTTGCTCGGGGTAGCGTACTTTCTTATTTTATTATAAGAAAAATTCTCATTTCAAATGAAAGATAAAAATCGGAGGGATAAATATGTCTAATCCTATGGTACTGATGGAAACACCTGAAGGCGAAGTGCTTATCGAACTTTTCGAAAAAGAAGCACCTAAAACAGTTGAAAACTTCTTACGTTACATTGATGAAGGATTCTACGAAGGAACTCTCTTTCACAGAGTTATCAATAACTTCATGATTCAGGGAGGCGGTTTTGACTTCAATATGAAGGAAAAAGATAACCATGCTCCTGTTGAAAACGAAGCTGACAATGGCCTTAAAAACGATCTGGGAACCCTTGCAATGGCTCGCACCATGGATCCACATTCAGCAACTTCACAGTTCTTTATCAATGTTAAAGACAATGGTTTCCTGAACCATTCCGGCAAAAATCCTCAAGGCTGGGGTTATTGTGTATTCGGAAAAGTTGTTGACGGAATGGAAGCTGTTGAAAAAATCAAAAAAGTTAAAACCCGCTCTTATGGCCACATGGATGATGTTCCTGCTGATCCCATCAGCATAATTTCCATGAAACGCTTTGAAGACTAGGACTTAAAGCTGTAAATGATATTTAAACGCCGGAAAGAGCTACTCTCTCCGGCGTTATTTTTTTGCAAAAAACCTTGTTTTTTTGTACAAAAATATTAAGAGTTCAAAAGATAGCAATTCCTTGCTATAAGATAATCATATAAATGATTTTTTATGCATCCAATAACCTTTCAGGGGTAACTCTTGGACAATTCTGAAATAACTATCCTCGTCATTGATGATGAAGATTTTGTTCGTGAAACGATCAGTGACTATCTGAGTGATTCCGGCTTTGAAATTCTTGGCGCCGGTGACGGTGAAGAAGGACTAAAAATTTTCAGAGAGCAAAAACCAGATGCAATGCTGGTTGATCTCAATATGCCCAAAGTTGACGGTTTTGAAGTTCTTAAAGCCGTATCATCAGAAAGCCCTGATACTCCTATAATAGTTGTCTCAGGGGCAGGTCTCATTCAGGATGCTATAACTGCGATAAGAGGCGGAGCATGGGACTTTGTGACAAAACCCATTGTTGACCTTAATATTCTTGAGCATGTTTTGGGTCAGGGATTGGAGAGAGCCTCTCTAATTAAAGAAAACAGACGTTACAAAGAACATCTTGAAGCAGAGGTGACTAAGAGAACCGAAGCACTGCACCATGAAATAAAGGTTCGCCGTGCTGCTCAGGATGAACTAATGTCCTTGCAGGATGAGGTGATTGAAACTCAAAAAGAAATCATCCTGACCCTCGGCGAAGTAGTTGAAACTCGCTCTAATGAAACAGCCAACCATGTACGCCGTGTAGCAGAACTATCATATATTCTTGCCCGACGTTACGGGCTCAGTGTAGAAGAAGCTGAATTACTGCGCCTTGCATCCCCTATGCACGATGTAGGGAAAATAGGAATTCCAGATACAATTCTCAATAAACCTGGCAAGCTGACCTCGGATGAAGTCGCGATTATTAAGACCCATACAACAATTGGTCATGAAATCTTAAAACATTCTGAACGTCCCATTATCAAAGCTGCCGCTATAGTTGCCTATGAACACCATGAACGCTGGGATGGTAGAGGATACCCGCGCGGACTTACTGCTGAAGAAATTAATATTTATGGACGCATAACCGGAATCACCGACGTATTCGATGCTCTCGGCAGTGAAAGAGTATATAAAAAAGCGTGGTCTATCGAAAAAATTACAGGATACTTTGCTGAAGGAAAGGGTAAACAGTTCGATCCACATTTGACAGACCTGTTCTTTGACAACATTGAGGAAATTCTAGAACTGCGCCGTGACTTTCCTGACGGTTAAAGACCTGCGGCGAGCTCAGCTAGTCTGCGGACACCAGTCTGAATTTCGGCACTCCACAGTGAGCCGCTTGATAACCTGATGTAATTTGAAAAAACATCCTGAGGGGAAAAAACAATCCCTGGCACAATTCCTATGCCCTCCTCCCTTGCTTTAAAAAACAACTCGACCCCATCAATATTCTCCGGAAGCTCAACCCAGAGAACAGATCCTCCTTTCGGATTAGTAACTTTTGTCCCTTCCGGAAATGAAAGCCCTATTTCAGTACGCATCTTATTCATTTGTTCTTTCATGGCAAAACGCAATTTTTTCAAGTGCTTATCGTAAAAAGTATCACGCAGATAACGGGCAATTGCCATCTGGGTCGGTGCAACACAGGAAACATTAGTCGTCGCCTTGATTTCAAGAGCTTTCTCAAGATAACGCCCTGGTGCAAGCCAACCAACCCTGTACCCCGGAGCAATTGTCTTTGAAAAAGAAGAACACAGCAGAACTCTTCCATCGCGATCATATGACTTAAAAGTGCGAGGACGGGAATCTCCGAAATAAATATCCCCGTATACATCATCCTCCACCAATGGAATTCTATTTTGAGCCAGTATTTTAACGATTTCCTGCTTACGCCGGTCAGAAGTCAAACTACCGTCAGGATTATTAAAATTAGCTGAGAAAATACACGCCTTGATATCAAAAGTTTTTGTTATTTCGGCAACACGATCAGGATTTATCCCTTTATCTGGACATGACGGTATTTCAATAGCCCGCAACCCTAGATTCTCCACTAGCTGCAAGAAACAATAATAAGATGGAGACTGTATGAGAACAAGATCTCCCGGCCTTGTTAAAGTTCTAAGTGAAATATAAAGGGCTTCCATAGCTCCGGTAGTAATAAGCAATTCATCTGCAGTAATATTCGATCCGCAATCAACCGACCGGAATGCTATATGTCTACGCAGATCAAGATTACCATGAATCATTTCGTACCCAGCTGTTTCCATTGGATTATCTCGAATAACACTACACATAATCTTAGCAAGCTGGCGTGTTGGAAGAAGCTCATTGCATGGACAAACAACACCAAGTGGCAGCAAATCTTTATTCCCTACTGTTTCAAGCGCTGTCTGAATAAGTTTATTTTTTGTTACCGCTCGAGGTTCAATTTTCTGAGTGATTTTAATTTCAGGAGTTGGAATGCGACGGAACTCGCTACGCACAAAATAACCGGAACGAGGACGTGATTCAATCAGACCGCGCTTTTCAAGTTCCTCATATGCATGACTTATCGTAGAGATAGAAACCTGTAATGTACTGCTCATCTGGCGCAAAGACGGAAGCTTATCACCTGGTACAAGATCACCTGCATCAATATGCTTTGATAGCTCTTGCTCTACTTTCTTATATCTGTACTGACTGTCTGCTCCGCTGAACCTCATCATAAACCTCTTATCTGTCAAAGTCTGTTATGATTAAAATTTGTATTATCTGTATCTGTACTGATGTCAGATTTCATATAAGGTGGCAAGTAGATCGAATAGCCTGATTGAGTTTTATCACTACTGGAGGTAAATGTGGAATCCGTGATTAGTTCCTCAAAAAATAAATACGACGCTGTGCTCATGTCGGCAATAAAACAAGCTCTTCCCATTGTCCTCGGCTATCTGCCCGTTGGATTTGCATATGGTGTTCTTGCGCGCAAGGCCGGCCTTTCTATCGATAATACAGTGCTCATGTCTCTAATTGTCTTCGCAGGATCAGCACAGTTTATTGCCGTAGGACTGCTTGCTTCAGGGGCTTCTGCATTATCTGTCATAATTACTACATTTATAGTCAATCTACGCCATCTGCTGATGTCTGCAGCTCTCTCACCTTATCTTAAGAAATGGACAAAACTTGAACTTGCAATTTTTTCTTTCCAATTGACCGATGAAAGTTTCGCTGTTCATTCCACCAGATTCAGCAACGGTGACATGAGTAAAAGTGAAACATATCTAATTAACAGCATTGCCCAGGCTGCATGGGTTGGTGGAACGGTTCTAGGGATTTTCTCAAGCACTCTGATAACTGATGTAAAACCGATGGGCCTTGATTATGCACTGCCTGCAATGTTTATAGCCCTGCTTATTTTTCAAATCAAAGATAAAAGCCACGTGATTGTAGGCCTCACAACAGGGATTCTATCCACTGCACTTGTCCTTGGCGGCTCAGGCCAATGGAACGTAATCATCGCCACCCTTATAGGTGCAACACTGGGAGTAGCAATATCATGGACCAGAAACTAATACTCTTCACACTCGTCGGTATGATGGCTGTAACATATATTCCACGGCTGCTTCCGGCACTGACTCTCAGCTCAAGAGAACTGCCACCTGTTATTGTAAAATGGCTTAGTTATGTACCAACCGCAGTACTTTCGGCTATGTTGGTACCGTCACTTATTGCCCCCGAAGGGAGCATCAGCTTGGGCTTCGACAATATTTACTTCTGGGTGGCAATTCCTACTTTTGCAGTAGCAATGTTTACCCGTAACTTCTTCGGTACAGTTGCTGTAGGCATGGGACTTGTCGCCGCTGTAAGGTATTTTTTATAAATATTGAATCGCTACCGAATACTATCAGAAATTAAGACACCGTCCTGCAAAATGTTTTTGCAGGACGGTGTCTTAATTTTATCAACATATCTCATATTAAAAAATATTCGGAGCAATTTTGGTTTTAAAATATTCATAACTTACATCGAAATCATCACGATTATGCGGCTCAAGGGTTATTGTCGGAGCATGAATCAATTCAGCTACGCGTGGAATAACATGATCCCAATTAATTCCCCCCTGACCTAAAGCAAGGTGCTCGTCCTTACGACCATTATTATCATGAAGATGAAGATGCTTTATATATGGAGCAAAAGCATCAAACCAGAGATCGAAATCATCATGCTCTGAACCTTTAGAAAAGGAATGCCAATGTCCAAGATCAAAACAGATTCCTATATTCTCTCTTCCAAGATCTTCTACCAGACGGACAATCGATTCAGGATCATACTCGTATGTATTTTCAAGACACAAAGGTGGGTGATCAGGCCAGGAGTTGCTTAATCTGCGCAATCCTTCCAGACAATTGGCATAAGATCGTTCAAATAATGGTTCTTCAAGCCACGAAGTCAATGAAGGGTGCATAACCATGCGTTGTGGAGAAAACAACTTTGCAAGCTCAAATGCGGCGCAAAGCGTATCAATCGATGCATTCCTTATTGCCGGATTAAGGCTGGATGGTTTCAAATCAAGGAATGGCAGATGAGCGGTACATTTGAGTTGAGCTTCTTCCAACTTTCCCTTGATATCCAGAAGCCAGTCCATACTCAGACATTCATCGCCCAAACAATCAAGACCGAGTTCAGGTTGAATAGAATTATCAATAAAAAAATCAAGATACTCAGGTGAATTATAAATATAACGCAACGGAAGATTTACAAAGCAGTTTTCAAATTCTGGCTTCACAGCTAAAATCTCCCGTTTCAAATTTATCTATTTATGAAAATATGATCATTTAAGCGAAGTCTGCAAAAAATCCTTACCATGAAAAACCATACGCCCGATAGGCTCAAAAGTGGTAGCATGCCGCATAGTTAAGACTGTATCTTTTCCAGTTTTAACCTCAAAAGAATCACCCCATGAAATGGGTATATCATCTATAAACGGCTGTAACTTCTGAAGATCACCGTTACTCCAAGCATCGCTCAATATATAACTGTCAGGATAAATATTCTCAACACGACCATCCATCCAGTTCACCAAGACATCATCTGCCTGCCTGCGAACAAGTTGTAGCGCTTTAATCCGGCGTGGAACAATAGACAGATAAAATTCAGACCTACGTTTTCCCGGAGTTTCGCGAACAACCCTGTATCGCGAAAGACCTTCGGGGCCTGTAAGCTTATATTTTGACATAAAATTAGCAGGATCAGCAATAATTTCGTATCCCACATCCTGCCCGCTGTTAACAGTAACTGAAGCCACAAATCCCTTCAGATTCAAAACCTCTTCGATGCTGCTTCCGAGCACTCCCTCAATGATAAACTGATCGCCTTCAACGGCGTTAAGCGTACCTGAAACATTGACAAACCGAGGTTTACCATTAAGCCAGCAAAGAAAAACAGGACCATTGGGCTCAGGTAAATTTACCTTGGATCCTTTCCAACGAACCTTTGCACTAGTCATTTTGCTACCATCAAGGCTGACTTCCAGTGCGGGGAACGATGAAAGGGCCATGCGCGGAGCTGTAAGTAAATTAAGATTAGGACGGTCACTTGCAAAAACAGCAAGAGCAGGTTCCAATCCTGATTCAGTTACAGCCAACCCAGAACCACTGGTTGAAACAGGAGCACCACGAACGAGATCTATACTTCTGCCCTTAAGAGGTTTACCATTAATCAAGATATTCAATCCGTTGGGCCGTCCTGCCTTGGGAAAAGTAAACTTAGGCACATCAAGCCTGAGACCAAATTCTTCAAGAAGATATTCCGTTGCTTTCAACTGCTGACGAACTTTCCACTCAAGATCTTTAATATCCTTGCTGACTTCAACAGCCATAGCAGGAATCCCTTGTTCAACCAATGCGTAGCAGGTAAGTGATTTACGCATTTCCGGATAATGGGTTGCTTTAGCAAAAGTGTCGGTATTAAATAGATTAAAATGATAAGATTTATTCGGAATATCGTCATTGAGACTCGAAATTGCGCGATTACACATTTCAGCCAGATGGATATTTTTGTATACGGCGGCATCAATAATCAGTGACTGCCCATAACGTTTAGGATTACGCAGATTATTTACATACTTGGGGTTATAAAACCCGCTACCTTCATGTAAATGAATAAATCCATCTACATCATTAATCAAAAATCTAATGGCGCGTGCAAGACGGTCTTCATAGAAATTGTTGTATTCTTTGTCGAATCGGCGATTAAGGTCAACGTTGATCTGACGGGTCCTACGAAGAATAGAAGGTTCGTTAGCACGAGGAACAATTATAAGATTTCCTTTGTGCAACTTACAACTGGTAAGCAGTTGAGCTGTAAAAAATCCAGAAAGCTCATCTCCCTGAATACCACCTTGCACCATTATAGTAGGTCCTGGTTCATCACCAAAGACCCAGGTAACCCGTAATGGATATTGTGTTCCCCCAAAAAGGGTATAGCTTCGGACCTGCTGTGCAGAAGCACTGCAGGCAAGGCCAAGAACCAAAAGGCTAATTAAGAATGCGCGACAAAGGATATACTTCACTGAAAATCAACTCATCCTGTTTAGTTGTTATCATAAGACGTATGCCATACAGATGGTCATAGTTAACTCCTGCAGGTAACCCGAATCTTGTACGGACAACTTTAAAACGCTGAATATGGAAAGACATATCATTAGGATTAGACTTTATGCGAACTCCGCTACCACTGTTCTTAATCAGCTCTATCTTGGCTTCCCCGCTTAAAGCTGAAGAAGTTTGCAGATTATTGAGATCAAAACTTAATGCCAGACTTCCACCGGATCTGCGAAGTTTCACATTTTCAACACCGGCACGCATAAGATTTTTGTAAAAAAGAAGCTTGGTTAAATCCACTTTTACGCCAGTTGATTCAACTTTCTTTTCTTCTACAGGGACAGAAGCCAGTAATGATTGCAATTCATTAGGATCATAAGAATCAAGAATCTTATTCACATTTTCTAAACGCTCAAGCTGCACAGAAGCGTCATTGAGTTTTTTATGCAACTCTAATTTTTCGCGTTTCAGCATGGTATTCTGATTCCAGAAAGTATATCCGGACCATGCTCCGGCTCCGGCACAAAGAGCAAGCAGCAAAATGAACCAGAAAAGCATTTTAAGCCATAAAGGACTGAGTCTGTATCTTTTTACAGTGTCATCATCCTTCATAAAAAGGACATTGTACTTGGTGTTGCCCATTAGAGCTTTCTCCATTGTTCATCAACAATCAGCCAGCTGTCCCCTTCAGGACGGATGACTACTTTTTTCAATCCCTTATCGCTATACCCTGACTCATCAGAATACTCCTGCCTGAAAGTAGCTTCAAGTCCCTGTGGATTTTCATGAAGTCTAACCTTGCCAAACTTGATAGACTTCGGCTTGCGACTTTCCCATATTGCTTTTTTCTGTGCTTTAATGGATTTAACTCCGCGCCTATTTCCTTGTAAGGCTTTTCCATCATACATTGACAAATAATCTGGCACATCAGCACTAAGCCAATAATCACGCCATTTATCCAAAAAGATACTAACACTTTTCATCTTCAATTCAAGATATTTGGCTTTAAGTGATTTTCCGGCAGGACCGTATTCACGCCCTACGATTTTCCATTTACCATCAATCTTCTGCCAGTACAGACGCTTAGAAGACGATGAAGACAATCGCCCAGACCTATAATACTGGTCAAACCACGTAACCCAGTAATCAGGTCCGGGCAAAGCCCGCAAATTTAAAATTTCAATATCAATCCACTTAGTGTTGGAAAAAATTCTTTTCTTACGATTCTTAAAAAACTTAAAAGACTTACTTTCAGACTTGCTAAATAATTCCTGATCATAAGCCTCGAAAAAGCCATTATCCCTCTTCTCCCAATCATGAGCCCACTTGTAAACAAGATTTTCGAGCTGCCTGGACTCCTCCAGCTGTTCATCGTCAGCCTGAGTCCAGCTAACAGATTCACCAATAACAACGGGAGTTCCACTCTTAATATGTGTATCTATAACACCTATATCAGAATTAACCAGAGCCACACAACCTTTGGTATCCATGGGGACTAGCTTTTTTCCTCGTCCATGAATCCATATACCGTAACCGGTCTTACCTTTGATTCGATCAATCGGATTGGGAAAATCAAGCGGAAAAGCCATTGTGCCATAGAGTTCGAAATCTTTAAGCCCGGTTCTTTTACCAGTTGTAAAATAAACACCCTCAGGAGTTTTTAAATCACCTTCAAAAACTTTGTCACCAGCCACCTGTCCCGTAGCGCAAGTAAAGGAGGCCTCAGCATGCAAAGGGCTTTTGTGGGCTAACAAATGAAGTTTCTGGGCCCCCTTGTCAACTGCGACTAAGTAATCTGGAACTAAAGGAGTCGCTCCAATGGCAGAACTCCATCCTTCAGCAAAGCAAAAGGATGACAGACCTGCGAGCAAAAAAAATATTACCCATAATAATCTCAAAAAATGCATCATACTGAAGCCAGTACCCCATCGCTTAAAAGCATGAAACGACGATATTAAAATCATTAACAAAGACTGTGCCAGAAAGATTACTTTTATACAATTGTGAGTATAGTCTTTCGGTCTTAAAGCTCGTTCACAGAAAAAACTACAAGATAAAACAAAAAAGACTCACATTTAGACAGCTAAAAACAGTTTTGAAAGGACACTACCATGAAAGAGCAAATCCTGCAAAAAAGAGCACCCGACCAAGCCGTAGGACTTAGCCGGGTGACCAATATCTTATATCGTTTTTTACAAACTATTCACCAAAGACTCTATCAAAAATCATATCTTCGTATCTGGTGTAATAGCCCATATCAAAAGCTTCATCTAAAGCTCCACTATCAAGCTGAGCTGAGATAGTTTCATCCTTACGGATTTCATCAGGAAAATAAACTTTATTTTCCCAGCAATGCATGGCCACTTTCTGAACCATTTCATAGGCTTTCTGTCTTTCCAGACCGGAATCAACCAAGGCAAGCAAAACACGCTGTGAATAAAACAATCCATAAGAAGCCATCAGATTGCGATCCATGTTGTCGCCATTGATTCTCAGGTTTTTAATAACACCATTCATACGGCCGAGAATATAGTCAGCCAGAATAGTTGAGTCAGGCATAATAACCCTTTCAACTGAAGAATGACTGATATCGCGCTCATGCCATAACGGCATATTTTCCATGGAAACAATACCATTCGTACGCAAAAGTCTTGAAAGACCTGAAAGATTCTCTGCAGAAATTGGATTCTTTTTATGAGGCATTGCAGAAGAACCTTTTTGTCCCTTGCTGAAACCTTCCTCAACTTCTAGAACCTCAGTTCTCTGAAGATGTCTAAGCTCAACACCAAGCCGCTCAATTCCACCGCCAAGAAGTCCTAAAGCGGTAAAAAAAGCTGCATGACGATCGCGCTGAACAATCTGAGTGGAAATAGGATCAACCTCGAGTTCAAGAAGTTCGCAGGTAATGCGTTCAACTTCAGGATCAAGCATGGCATATGTTCCCACAGCCCCAGAAATCTTTCCAACACTGACTCCCTTTACAGCCTGAGCAATGCGCTCACGGTGTCTGGAAAACTCAGCGTAGAATCCTGTCATTTTAAGACCGAAACTTGTAGGCTCAGCGTGGATACCGTGGGTACGGCCCATGCACATTCTGCCCTTATGGGTATAAGCCATTTCTTTAAGTGTTTCCAAGAATTCATCAAGATCCTTGAGAATCATCTTTCCAGCACGGCTAAGCAATACACCATTGGCAGTGTCAACAATATCGGAAGAGGTGCAGCCAAGGTGAATAAAGCGTGAGGATGGTCCGACTTTTTCTTCTACAGCTGTCAGGAAGGCAATCACGTCGTGCTTGGTTTTCTCTTCAATCTCAAGGATACGATCCAGTTCAAAGTCAGCTTTATCACGGATAATCTGCATGTCTTCTGCTGGAATACGGCCAAGTCTGTGCCAGGCTTCACAAATTGCTACTTCAACTTCAAGCCAAACTCTGAAACGGTTTTCCAGAGCCCATAGTTCACCCATGGCGGGACGGGTATATCTTTCAATCATTTTACCAATTCCGGTTAATTGTTGTGATATGAAATTATATTATGACTATTAGGACTCATCATATTATAAATATGAGGTCATAACAAGGTATAGGGATCATAAGAGTAAAGGCGATGCCAAAAAAACAGACGGCCCGGATATACCGGACCGTCTGGCCATTCATCAGCTAACTTGACGTACTGTCAGAACTCTTGCTTGAAGAGCCCGAGGAAGTGGATGCACCGGAGCCACTGCCGGCCGGACTAGAGTTGCCGGTTTTTCCGGCAGCTGAGTCGGTCTTACAGTATCCGGAAGAATACCACCCCCCACCTTTCAAGACAAAAGATGAGTTGGAAAGAACCTTGGTAGCAAGACCGCCACACACAGGGCATTCCAATTCTTTGTCTTCAAAACTTGTCTGCCATTCTTCAAATATCTGCTGACATTCGTGACATTGGTATTCATAAATCGGCATAAATCCCTCCAATAAAAAAGGTACGCCATACCTCTATACATAGAGGCTGGCGGACCTGATCCCTAAAAAAATGAGGGGCTGACCTGAATTATCCAGCACAATAAGACAAGATATCGTCTTGAAAAACCGGACAAAACAGAACAGTAAAAAACTTAACTGGCTGCTGCAGCCTTTGCTTCTGCGATACGAGCTTTAATTCTTTTAGCTCTGCGATGGCGTTTACGCTGAAGTTCTTTCTTTCTTTCAATCTTTTTGTGCCTGCCCATTTGGAGGACCTCCTAATATAAATTTTCGTACTTGCTGCACGATTATATGCTGCAAAGAAGGTGGTATTACCCTAAAAAGAGTGCAATTGTAAAGAACTTAACATAACCCATTTTCATGCTCCTCTCACACAAGATGAAAAATATTTTTTTCACAAACTAATACGCTGTAATTATAGAATAATTTTTTACACAACTCATTTTAGCACTTGACTACAGGCTCTATCATGAACATATACAAGAATCCCTGCCGAGACACAGCTCCCGGCCCAGCAAAAAGACCGTGAGGAGAAACCATGAAAAAAGTTAAATCAAACGATGCATTTGATAGAGCTGTTGAAGATATATCTGAAGTGTTCATGTTTGATCACTGGATGAGATTCTACTTTATTTTTGAAGAAGGCAAAAAACTGATCGTGAAAGTTCCTGACGAAGTTGGTGATCAGATTGAAAAAGAATATCCTGGCCTCAAAGGATTGGTAGACCTCTTCAATAATGAAGAAATTGACCAGCAAAAATCCATGAATAGTGTTTGTGCATACATCGGAGCACGTTTTGACGGCTCAAAGTATAGCCCTAAAATTGTTCCCAAAGTTTTTGATTCGAAAAGTTTTAAAATTGAAATGTATCTTTTCAACCTCTGGATCAAAGGGCATGAATCCTACCTTGAATCAGAAGTCATGAGTTTTTCCGACTGGAAAGAGCTCTACAACGGATGGAGAGAGCAGGACGAAGTTAAAAACTATATAGAAAGACTCGGAAACGCAGGCAACGGAGCTCATATCCAGCCCCCCACCTGCACCACAGTCCAATAGAATCCTGTATTACTTAAATTTTAAAAGGGAACTTCATATGAAGTTCCCTTTTTTATTAGCATTGAGATTAATCATAAGACCCTGCGAGCTGCGATAAAATATTTTTGCCAATATTTTTTATTCATAGACTCTTCTCGCACAGTGTGTCCGCTTTTAGGACTATGTATAAAAGAATTTCCATTCCCTGAATAGATTCCAGTATGTAAACTTTTACCTTGCCCCGGAATTCTAAAAAAAACGATATCCCCGGCCTGCATTCTACTTTTATGCACAGCCCGTCCTGTTTTCAACTGCTGCCAGGACACTCGCGGAATATTGATACCGTTATCGTTATAAACCCACCAGACCAAACCAGAACAATCAAACCCCTCATAAGGTGAACATCCACCCCAATGATAAGGCTTACCTATCTGAGACCTTGCACTCCTTACTACGGAAAAAGCAAGACTACTTGTTGACTTTTTATGACCTGAAATATCCGTTCGCCCGGAAATTAAAATCACTTTTTTACTGCATCCGGTAAAAAAGATAGTCAAACTCAAAAAAAATAATATCAAAAAAATCCGTCTTACACCGCTTGTTCTACTTATCATAGTAATAGCTTTTAACCTGAAAAATCGTGATTAACAATAGGTTTTACCTCTAACAACCTAATTAATAGTTCTATTTTTCACAATATAACACAGTGTTATCAGTTTTCCTGATAAGTCAAGTAACGTGCTAATTCTCAATTAGGTATTGACTTTTTGTTGAATTTTGAAGACAAATTTCTACGCTTTTACAGAAATTTGTGAGACATTTTCATAAGTTGCACGAATTTTAAAAAGTTAACACGGCTGAGGTATGTTTTTCTAAATCTGGCACAACATCGCGTTACAGTGAGGTCCGTATGTTGCCCATGATGCTAGTCATAGCCATCTTGTTGCCCTTGGTGGCTGCTATCGGCTGCTACTTTTTGCGTGTGAGTGCGATCAGAACCCTGATCGTTCTTGCCACAGGAGTATGTGTTGCCGCTGTTTCTCTCGCCCTTCTGGGGCAGGGATCGTTCACGTATTCCCCAGGTACTATCGTAGGAATCAGCTGGGATTCCCTCGTTACTCTGGCGGATTTTGCCCTGCTTTTCGTAATGCTTTATTACGCATTCAAACTAAAAAACCAGTTAATTAAAGTATTTGTAATACTTCAGATTATTCCACTGGCTTTGTTTGAATTATTTGTAATTGATCATGCAGTTGAAACTCCTGCTATTTTTGCAGATAGTCTTTCACTGATCATGGTTGCTGTAATTTCTGTAATAGGTTCGCTGATTTGTTTTTTTGCGATCCCATACATGAAAGAGCATGAAGAGCACCTGCACCTTGTAAAGTCTAAACAGCCACAGTTCTTTTTCTTTCTAGTTCTGTTCCTCGGAGCAATGAACGGGCTGGTACTTTCAAACAACATCCTCTGGCTCTACTTCTTTTTTGAAGTAACCACTTTCTGTTCTTTCATGCTCATCGGGCATGACCAGAACCAAATTGCAGTCAAGAACGCCACCCGCGCATTGTGGATGAATGCTCTTGGAGGTGTCGCTTTTGTTTTCGGAATGATCTGGGCCTATGTTGAAACAGGTTCACTTGACCTTCAGGTCATTATCCATTCCGGACCCATGGGCGGGCTGATGCTTGCTCCTCTCGGCCTGCTTTGTCTTGCAGGTTTCACAAAAGCTGCTCAGGTCCCCTTTCAGAGCTGGCTGCTCGGAGCAATGGTTGCTCCGACTCCTGTATCTGCACTGCTCCACTCCAGTACTATGGTTAAAGCAGGCGTCTACATTGTCTTGAGACTTGCGCCGGCGTATGCAGGCACATTCCTCAGTCAGGGAATTGCACTCTGTGGAGCTTTTACGTTCCTTGCCTGTGCTGCGATTGCGGTTAGTCAAAGTAACGGCAAAAAGATACTTGCATACTCAACCATCAGTAACCTCGGTCTGATTATCTGTTGCGCCGGACTAAATACCAAATGGTCCATTACCGCAGCAATAATTCTGATCATATTCCACGCAGCTTCCAAGGCCCTGCTCTTCCTGTGTGTAGGCACAATTGAGCATGGTATAGGTAGTCGCGACCTTGAAGATATGCATGGCCTCTATCTTAAGATGCCTCGCACTGCAGTTATCACAATCATTGGTGTTTTGACCATGTTGCTTCCTCCATTCGGCGTATTGCTTGGCAAGTGGATGGCAATTGAGTCTGCATCAGGAAACATGTTCGTGATCACGATGCTTGCACTTGGTAGCGCAGTCTCTCTGGTATTCTGGGCCCGCTGGGCAGGAATCCTGCTGACAGCGCCTCTTCGTGATAAAGTACCGGCAGAGTCTCAGAGTATACTGACAAAACTCACCCTGACTGTTCTTGCCGGTATTGCAGTGGTCCTGTCTCTCTTCTCTCCGATGATCTACACTAGACTTATCGAGCCCATGGTTGGAAAAACTTTCGAAATCACTGCTGGTGTATTTGCATCACCAATGGGAGTTTTCGCTGTCTATCCTATCTTCATTATACTCGCAGGTGCGTTCATCTATTCATGGATTGAAACTAAAAAATCTGCCAACGCTAAGACTTCACAGTCTTATATGTGTGGAGCCAACGTCAAAGAAACAGGCGTTCAGTCCTTCATTGGTCCCATGAACACTCCTGTGGCTGTTAAAGCAAGTAACTACTATATGAAAGAGTTCTTCGGTGAAGAAAAACTCACTCTATGGGTTAACTTTATTGCACTGGCTCTCATCGTTCTTATGCTGGGAGGGGCTCTTTAATGAAAACTATAATCCTTATGATTCTCGGTATCGTTATTGCCCCAATCCTTGGTGGACTTATTGCCGGTATTGACAGACGCGTAACAGCACGTCTGCAGTCCCGTTTCGGTCCTCCAATTCTGCAGCCTTTCTACGATGTTGCCAAACTGTTCGGTAAAGATAAAGTTGTCAGCAACTTCTGGCAGGTATTCTGCTCTTGGGTCTATCTCATTGCTGCCGCCCTGTCCGTTGCTTTGCTTTTTGGACAAACGGATCTGCTTCTGGTCTTTTTTGTTCAGGCTATCGGTGCTGTATTTCTGGTTATGGGTGGACTTTCCACTCCTTCTCCATACAGTCAGGTAGGCGCACAGCGTGAGCTTATTCAAGTACTTACCTATGAGCCACTTATCATTCTGGTTTTCGCGTCCATTTTTATGGTGACCGGAAGTTTCAGAATCGATGAAATCCTAGCCTACAAACAGCCTTTGCTTATTCAGCTTCCACTGATGTTTGTAGTTCTGGGTTACGCTCTGACAATTAAACTTAGAAAATCACCTTTTGACTTCTCCACTTCCCATCACGGACATCAGGAAATCGTCAAAGGTGTTCTGACCGAGTTCTCAGGTCCATACCTCGGCATCATTGAGATTGCCCACTGGTATGAGACTATCTTCATTCTCGGTATATGTGCCCTTTTCTGGCACACCAGCCTTGTGGGTGTCATACTTCTGCTCGTTTCCACATACTTTGCAGAGCTGATCATTGACAACACTATGGCGCGCATGACCTGGCGCTGGATGCTTAAATACGTTTGGAGCATCGGTCTGGCCATGTCTTTCGTCAACCTCATCTGGCTGTACGCAGGTTAAGCTTATGTTCAAGAAATTCATTGAAAATTCACGCGCCAAATCTCCGTGGATCATGCATTTTGACTGCGGAAGCTGTAACGGCTGCGATATCGAAGTTCTGGCATGCCTGACACCGCTGTACGACGTTGAGCGTTTCGGCATTGTCAATGTGGGTAACCCCAAGCATGCTGACGTTCTCCTGGTAACCGGAACAGTGAATCCCCGTAACGCTAAAGTATTGCGTAACATCTATGACCAGATGCCTGATCCTAAAGGCGTAATAGCCATTGGGGCATGCGGTCTTTCCGGCGGTGTTTTCCGCGAGTGTTACAACGTACTCGGCGGAGTCGACAAGGTTATCCCCGTAGACGTATATGTCCCCGGATGCCCTGCGAAACCCGAAGCTATCATCGACGGCGTGGTCACTGCCCTTGCCAAGTTTGAAGGCCTCAAAGGCTAAACATTACGAGGGATAACAACGTGATTGAAAATCAGATAGAAATAACTCTGGAAAGCTTAGTCGGAGAAGTATCCAAAATGAAAAGTGCCGGACAGCGTTTCGTCACTTTATCCTGCACCAATATAGGTGAAGGCAAAGTGGATATAATCTATCACTTCGACAAAGATGAAGTACTTACTAACTTACGACTGACTGCGGATATTGATAAACCGATCCCGTCAGTAAGCGGTATCTACTTTGCAGCTCTGCTTGTTGAAAACGAACTTCAGGACCAGTTCGCTCTTACTTTTGAGGGACTGGTACTTGACTACGGTCGCAAGCTGTACCTTGATGATGAAATAACAATCATCCCTATGTGTAATAACACTAAGGCGATGACTCCTAAAAAATAACTCGTCTTCCCGGATGAAAACCAAGACGATAACAACTATAGGGTAAACTATGGCACGTACCATCATACCTTTCGGTCCGCAGCATCCGGTTCTTCCGGAGCCGCTGCATGTGAAGCTTGTCGTGGAAGACGAGATCGTACAGGAGGCCATTCCCGCGCTTGGATACGTTCACAGAGGCTTGGAAAAACTTGCTGAAATCCGTGATTATCACCAGATGATCCAGATTGTTGAACGTGTTTGCGGTATCTGCTCCAACATTCACTCCATGTGCTACTGTCAGGGCATTGAGGAAATTATGGGAGTAGAGGTTCCTGACAGAGCTAAATACCTCCGTACTATATGGTCTGAACTCCATCGTATGCATAGCCATCTGCTATGGCTGGGTTTATTTGCCGATGCTTTCGGCTTTGAAGCCCTGTTCATGCAGTTCTGGCGCATACGTGAGCGCATCATGGATATTAACGAAGCTACAACCGGTAGCCGCGTTATCACTTCAGTCAACGTCGTTGGCGGGGTCCGTCAGGATCTTACTCCTGAAATGTGTTCATGGATTCTTTCTGAAGTAAATACTGCGGAAAAAGAAATCAAAGGTCTTCAGAACACCATACTTAATGATTACACTGTCTGCACCCGCACAAAGGGAGTAGGCGTACTGACTAAAGAGCAGGCATATGACCTAGGAGCCGCCGGGCCTACCCTTCGTGGTAGCGGCGTTGCCTCTGATATGCGTCTGCTTAAATATGCTGCGTTTGATAAAATCGACTTCGAACCTGTCGTTGAAAATGACGGTGACTGCTATGCACGTTCCACAGTCAGATTCCGCGAGACCTTACAATCTGCAGAGCTGGTAAGACAGGCTCTCGCGGGACTTCCGCAGGGAGAGATTGCAACCAAGGTCAAAGGTAATCCCGAAGGAGAAGTTATAACCCGTGTGGAACAGCCCCGCGGTGAATGCCTGTACTACATTAAAGGTAATGGCAGTAAGTATCTTGACAGGGTTCGCATCCGCACGCCTACGTTTGCTAATATTCCGCCGCTTTTGGCAATGCTGCCACACTGCGAACTTGCTGACGTTCCTGTTATCATTCTGTCAATCGACCCGTGCATCAGCTGCACGGAACGCTAGGAGGCCGAGACATGCTTAACATGACTCCCACTGTACTGAAAAACCTCCTTTCAAAAAGCTCAACACGCATGTATCCAGTGGAAAAGCGTGAGCCTTTTGACCGTTACAGAGGTGAACTGTTCAATAACATTGATGACTGCATCTTCTGCAAAAAATGCCAGATAAAATGCCCTTCACAGTGCATAACAGTTACCAAAGACAAAGATAGCGGCACAGGCACATGGGTTTGTGATCCATTTGCCTGTGTATATTGCTCAATCTGCGTGGATCATTGTCCGACGAATAGTCTGTACATGAAACCCGTACACCGCGCTCCATCTGCGGAACGCGAAATGATAGAGCAGGTCGGCAAAGTTAAGCCACCCAAAAAGAAAGCCAAATAATAATTTGCTGGCTTGTCTTGTACTAAAAAGAGGCCCCGTAACCATTCTGGTCGCGGGGCCTTTTGTTATAAATTAAAATCACAGAACTTAGCCTGAACCATTCAAAAATCACAACTGATGAATATCATTCTTATAAAGTAATATCCTCATCTTCATGAAACTCTAAAATATCTCCGGGTTGGCACTCTAAAAAACTGCATATGGCTTCTAGCGTCGAGAACCGTATGGCTTTAGCCTTTCCGGTCTTCAGAACTGAAAGATTTTGTGGTGTAATTCCTACTGCTTCGGCCAGCTCCTTTGATGAAACTTTACGCTTTACGAGCATCACATCTAAATTAATAAGTATCGCCATACTGACCCCTTAAATTGTAAGCTCGGCTTCATCCTGAAGCTTACGCCCCTCATCCATAACCCATGAAATAGCCAAGACTACACAGGCAATGACAATATTGCCGATATTCGCATCGTCAAAACCGAACACCAGCAACCTTTCACCGACTTTATTATTCATGGTCACCACAAGAATTACAGCTGTAAGACTAAAAGAATATACGATCTCTCCAATCAGCAAGGCCCATGCTGCACGCCGGTAACAAGCTGAATTTTCAGCGGTAAATATTTTTCCATGTGAATATAGAGTAAAGAGCTTAACCATTTGCCAAATGCTGTAGGAACTTAACAATATATATGGAGCTGAAGCGGCCAGCCCCAATGCTTTTTGCATATCACTCAGAGGACTTAAGATATACAATTCTGATTTAACTAAAAACTCTGGTATAAAAAAAGAGTCATAACTCCCGTTAAATAAAACCCAGGCGCAAACCTCAAATAAAGGTATAATTATAAGTGTCACTAAGAAGGCATATTTTAGAAGAATGCTGATTTTTTTTATTTTTTCCATTTGTAACTCCTGATAACGAATTTAACCCCTCTCTCAAATTCATGAATTACAGCAATAAATTATCGTTTGTCAATAACTACTTCATGTTTATAAAGATCAGCAAAATATTAAAAGCATAATCTCCTTTTTTATATGGACATATTCTATTTAAAAAAATCACTTAATACGAAAATTGAACTCAAGCAGAGATAATAAAAAAACGGCTGGACACATGTGTCCAGCCGTCTCAAAAATCATGAATATAACCTTTCGATATTATAGCAAAATCATGATATAAAAAAATTTATATCCTCAGGAAGTCCAACATCCCAGTCAGGAAGGCTCTCAGCTGTAAACCACGGAGTTTCTATTCTCCAGCAATGTAACTGCATTGCTCCTGTACCTCCGCCATATTTACCATCACCGATAATCGGAAATCCCCTTGAAGAAAGCTGAACTCTGATCTGGTGTGTACGACCGGTGTGAAGCTGTACAAGAAGAACAGTCTCACTTTCAGAAACTGCCAAAGGAAAAACAGAAGAAGATGCTTTTTTACCAATACCGGTAACAACTTTCTCATTCCCAGACTCACCTGATTTCCCCATAAAATCATGAAGCTCCTGCCAGCCATTTGCCATCCACTGTCCTTTGACTACAGTTAGATAGTATTTCCCACCTTCCCCTGCTGCAAACATATCAGAAAGTTTTTTTTGTCCCTCATAACTTTTACCTGCCAGCAGAACACCAGAAGTGTCCCGATCCAGTCTATGAGCTGGAGCAGGCTTGAAATGATCATTTGCATACATACCGAGAAGCCTGTCTGCCACACTGTCCTTGTGCCCTGAGCCACCCTGAGATGGAAGGCCTGCAGGCTTGTACACAGCCAGAAAATTATGATCCTCGTAAATAACTTTAAGTGGTGGCAATAAATCATGCTTCGGCTTGGGATCAGCCTTGTACGGAGGAATCCTGACAGTCTGCCCTTCTTTCACTATATCAAAAGGCTTGTAACGGCCTTTATCGACCCGCACATGACCTTTACGAATCCAACGCATAATAGCTGCTCGGGGCACCTCACCACCTACTCTACGCTCGAGAAAACGGATTATTTTCTGTCCGGACTCAGCCTTGGTAACTGTTACAAACTCAGCAGGCATAATGGATTAAAGCAGTGTAGGTAAAAAGGTGACTGTTGCAGGAAGCATAAGCATCAAGGCGACTAGGACAATATAGGCAACCATGAAATAGCTCACCCCTAAAAAAACGCGATCAATTGACACATCTTCAGCCATTGAGGCGACAATAAATGTAGTAACACCTACAGGTGGGGTAATTGCACCCATTGTTGTAACAATGGTAATCAAGACACCAAACCATATGGGATCATACCCCATAGCTGTGACAATAGGAAAAAAGATAGGGATGGTGATCAGCAGTAGGGCTAAAGCATCCATTACCATTCCCCCGATAACATATATTACACAAATAAGCAGAATGATTATGGTAGGAGGAATGGGTAGCGCTGAAACAAAATTTGCTGCTTCAAAAGGAATACGTGTAATAGCTAAAAATCGTCCGAAAATGACCGCTCCAAGCATAACCATCATAATCATGCAGGAAACTTTCAGAGTATCAACAACTGCGGCACTAAATTTCTTGAAGCTCATTTTCCGGGAAACTATGCTAATCAAAAGCGCAAAAGCAGAACCGGCGGCCCCGGCCTCGGTAGGAGTAAACCAACCTGCAAACAATCCACCCATGACCAGCAGAAAAAGAATTACCATTTCAATTGAGCCGGGCAAAGAACTCAATTTTTCCTTGAAGCTAACTTCAGGCCCGGCAGGCCCCCAGTCGGGATGGCTTATGCACATAAAATAAACTGTCAGCAGGAAAAGTCCGCAAAGCAGAATACCGGGAATAACTCCGCCCATAAAAAGGCGACCTATTGATTCGCCCGTCTGCAACCCTATGATAATAAGAACAACGCTTGGAGGTATAACAACTCCAAGTGTTGCACCGGCAGCAACAGACCCTGTACTGAGTATAGGATTATAACGAAATTTTTTCATTTCCGGCAGAGCAACAGTAGACATGGTTGCAGCAGTGGCTGTGTTGGAACCACAGATAGCAGCAAATCCAGCGCAGGCCATTACGGTCGCCATGGCAATCCCACCCCGAATATGCCCCATCCATGCATATGCAGATTTGTACAATCTCTCATTTACGCCGGAATAAAAACAAATCTGCCCCATGAGAATGAACAGAGGGATTACCGTCAATCCATACGAAGAAAATACATTCCAAACCTCTGTTCCCAGCATTCCGTATGCTGCTTTCAAATTCAGCACCTTGGCAAAGCCGACAAAGCCTATAATGCCCATTGCGAAAGCCACGGGAATACGTAAAACAAGTATTACCAGCAACAGACAGAGAATGCCTACAAGGCCTATAGTAATCGGTTCCATTAAATAATCATCCGCCTTAAGCCGTTTTGATAGGTTCTTTACCGGTCAGAGTTCTGACAATATCAAGCAGTAAAACAAACGCCATAGCACCACATCCAAGAGCGACAGCAAAAACAAAAGGATAAAACTGAATTCCAAGTGTTTCCGAGACTTCTCCCAGATCGTACAAAAAGAGCCCCCACTTAACTGTTTCTACCGCACAAAATGCAAAGAACAAACATGACGCAGCTCCTGAAAGTGCTTCCAAAAATATCTGTATGGGTTTTGGAAATCTATTAAATAACAACCCTACCGCAATATGACTGCGATTCAGCTGAGAATACCCCAATGAAAAGGCAGCCGTAACCGCACCGAAAAAGCCCATCAGCTCAAATGTACCTTTCACAGGGACATAAACAGCACGGGAGATCATATTTACGCAAGCCAGAGCTATCATCAAAGAAAGAGTTATTCCTGCAAAACATGCCAGAATTTTACATATCCAGAGAGCTGACTTTTCCATAAAATTCATCATAAATTTATTGCCCCGCATAGGACACAACAACACTTATAAATGTGCAGTGAACATTGATTGAAGGTATGAATTCAGCTGCCAATAGTTTTAAAAGGGGCTGACCCTCGTACCTGAAAAGACCAATTGTAAAAATCCATTACAAAAATGAGACCCCCGGCAAACATACCGAAGGCCTTAATAAATCATAATAACTGGATACTACTTCTCAAGCTTTAACCGAGAAGCTTTAATGTCAGCTAGAACAGCTGCAGAATCTATACCGGATGCATCAGCCTTGGTTTTCCAATTCTTAATAAGAGGCAGGGTCTTTTCCTTTACAGACTGCATATTTGCATCAGAAAGTTTGATCATTTCAATACCATATTTATCTTTGGACCATTCAATGGAATCCTTCACATGCTGATCCATATATTTTCCAGTCCACTCTGCCTGCTCACGCCCAAGATCATTAAAAATTTTCTTCACATCATCAGGCAACGCATTCCATGTATTCATATTCATGATAACAGCAAAAGGATATACTGCGGTGTTAGTTACTGTCTCGTAATGACATATTTCAGCGAAATTCATATCCTTAAGCACATCAAAAGACGAAAAAAGTCCCTTTACAACGCCTTTTTGCAATGCTTCGGGAGTCTCAGACATAGGCATGGAAACAGGAGTTGCCCCCAGTGACTCAAGAATTTTAGACAAAATACCTGATGCACGCAATTCAAGACCTTTCAGATCCTCAAGTTTACGGATAGGAGTCTTGGTCATAAGGTTTGATGGAGCTGAGGTAAACATGGTCAGCACTTTGAAACGTTTGAATTCTTTAGGCTGATATTTTTCGTACAAGTCCCAAAGAGCAAGACTGGCTGAAGTCGATGTTGTAAACCCGAGGGGAAGTTCAAAAACAGAACACAATGGAAAAACACCCGGATGATAAGCAAGGCTGATGCACCCGATGTCAGCCTGTCCCTGCATAACACCGCGCAGAGTATTTTTAGCACCAAGCAGAGTTGATCCGGGATAAGTCTGTACCTCGACTCTACCGCCGGTCCTTTTTTCTACTTCTTGTTTCCAGCGTTCCATCTGGACGCAAGGAAAAGTTTTAGCAGGAGGGAAATTCGCGTAACTAAGGCTGACCTCTGCCGCCTTTGCCGCCTTTGCCGGCACACCAACACAAAGAATCGATGCAAAGAATAAAAAGAATGCAAAGAGACCTAAATATTTTGCAGAATTGACCATAGTCCCTCCCGAGTGAAGATTAATTTCAAATTGCACAATAAAATAAGGCCTCCAGCCGTAAGCTGGAGGCCTTACTCAACTTATTTTTTATCAACATTAAGCTCGTAAGCGATAATCATAGTCTTCCTGTATTTAATCCCAAGAGACCCTGGAAAAGTATTAATGATACAGTAAAGTTCATCCTGCCCATCATTATCAACATCAGCGATACCATACGAGGTGACACTTCCTTTGATACGTCTTGTCTTCCAGGCAAGGGCAAGACCTACTCCGTCCCAGTACTCAGAGTGAATTTCACCAGAGGCGTAACTCTTGTAATTTGAGAAAACCTGACCAGCAACAGTAAGGTCTTTATTCAACAAGACTTCCTTTTTTGTAGGATCAGATAAGGAGACAATGGCTATAGGCATGGGAATATAATAATAATTCTCCATTTTCTCGCGCTTATTTTCATTCCCCATTCCTCTGATTTTTGATGAGACCTCAACTTTCACATCAACAGAGTTATATGAATCCTGACTTTCATATAGAGGCTCAAGGTTCTTATCGTACACATTGAGGTGACCATACTTATTAATGACAATAACCTTATAATCATCACCCTTCATAGGCAGATAATACATATTATATATATTAGCAAAAGCTGGAACGGTCATCTTCTTCACTGGAACAAGGCGACCATTGGAAAAAATATACTCCATCAAATCTTTAGAATAAAAGGTCCTGCTGGAATCAACACGCTGCCCCACTATGGTCTTTGTAAAGTTAGGAGGTATTCTAATAACTGAAAGAAAATTGGGGTTACGGTCCAGCAATACTTTGGGGATATTTCCTTTAAAGGAAAGTATGTAAGAGTAAGGCTTATTGTTCATCATAGTGGTAAGAACAACCTCTTCAACACCATCATGATCAATATCAATTCCACTTACTCTTAAAGCTTCTGCACGGCTTGCGAACTTGTAAGACCCCACTTCTGTCAATCTTTGCTTCTCAATTGCAAAAATTTTCACCTCTCTGTCAGTCAGAATAACCGTATCTGTCTTGCCATCACCGGTAACATCCGCAACAAATCCACCTAGATTTACCACTTTTATGTTCTGACTACGCCAGCGTCCCGGAGTTTCTGTACCTCCTTCGTATCTAAACTGTGGGTTAATGTTGCTTTCAACAAGTTTCCCAGAAGAAGCTGCTGTCAAAAATTCAGGATTCATAGGACTTTCAGGGCGGGCATCCTCACGGGCTTTTTCTTGTGCTGTTTCTTTTTTGCTGCCCGGCTTTTCAAAAAGTTTACCTTTGATGTCTTTGGCCATTCCATCGAGAGTAGGAATCAATTCAGAAATGGTTGTTTTTGCATCCTGAGGCCATGACTTACCGTCCTTATTAATCATACGAAGATCAATAGAGGCTTCCTTTCCAATAATCGTGACAGCCCCTACGACAAGATAATCTGCGCCAAGACTCTGAACACTTTTGAGTTCTTCCACCTGATTTTTAGGACGATCAGCTTCCTTCAGATCTCTTGAACCGGCAAGCGGCTCAAAATGCCCGGTCCAGTTAAGGCGTGAAATGAGCATGGTCTGAACGCCACGACTCAAATATTTGTATTGGTCTGGTCCATTAATTTCTAAAGGAAAAACTGCGTAAGTACGTGCTCCTGCTGCAAACGATGCAGTTGCTGCAAACAGAGATAAAACAACAAGTAAATAAGCAGTCAAACGACTAACTTTCATAAATTCAACCCTCCGGGTAAACATATAAATATTAATATAAAAAAGAATTTGCTAAATATTATCCAATGGTATCAAGGCAAGAAGTAAACTACATTGCCTGCAAAACCATGCCATATTTTTAAAAACGGGTAGAAAGCTTGTATCAGCTAACTCAATAGTACGCAAAGTTAAAGATAGGGACTGCGCACCAGGCTCTTGTCAAATCGAGCCCTCTGATTTACTTGTTTTGCTCATGTGTTATACTGAAAAATTTAGATATCTGATATCAAAGAAAATCAACTCTTTTCCTTTCAAACTAAATATCTAGATATTAATCAATATTTATAAAAAAAACGTATATAAAAAAATCTGTCCAGCCAATTTATCCTATCAACTTTATAATCAATAATATCCCCCAAATTATGGCAAACGATTTAAGAACTTTCAGACTTGTATGTGCTGATAAAGATATTTCATCGGTAGAAGAACTGCTTCGTGAGCAAGGTTTTGAATTCCGACCGGAACCCTTCTACTCCATGGCCCGCATTCTGGAAAAAGAACCTTTCCCGTTGGGAGAATCAATTGCTGCACGTTATGGACGTATCTATATCCAAGATCGTTCGTCAATGCTTCCTCCGTTAATGTTAAATCCACAGGCCGGAGAGATTGTGCTTGATATGTGTGCGGCTCCAGGCAGTAAAACAGGACTCCTTGCAAGGCTAACCGGCAGGGATGGTTTTGTGCTTGCGAGTGAACCATCAAGTGACAGACTGGCTCTACTGCGACAGAATTTACGTAAAGTTCAAGCCGTAAATACAGCAACAGTTCATTATGAGTCACAAAAACTTCCTTTACCACTATCAAGCTGGAAAACCATACAGCTTGACCCGCCATGCAGTGGATGGGGCACTCTAAATAAAAATCCTAAAGCAATGGATGTATGGAAAGGTGGAAAAACAATTCCACTGGTAAACCTGCAACGTTTACTGCTTGAAAAAGCATATGGATTGCTGGCTCCAGGGGGGAAACTTGTTTATTCAACGTGCACAACAAATATTCAGGAAAACGAAGAACAAACACGATATGCTACTGAGGAGCTTGGCTTTGAGCTTTTACACCTTCCTAGGCCGGAGGGGTTCACCATTGCAGACCCCTTGCTTCCCGACATGGACGGCGTGCTGCGTGTTGACGGTTCCGGCGGAGGGCAGGGATTTTATCTCTGCGGCCTGCGCAAACCAGGAAATCAGGAAACGGAATTGCCAGAGACAGGTACGCCGAATGGGAGAAAAATTACCCTGCAAAAGATAGAATTCCCTGAAGCTGTTGATTTCTCATTGCTTCCAGATGGAGATATCTACGAATTCAAAGGCAAGGCCATGTTTTTGAATCGTCATGCATTAGAAAAATTACCTAAGGGACTGCGGTGGCAGGGCTTTTCAATAGGTAAAATAAATAGAGACAAATTCAGGCCGGACCCGTTTGCGCGCTGCCTACTACCATCAAAACCAGCTTCTTCGGCTCTGGTAATAGAAAAAGCACAAGATCTTTCCAATCTGTTGTCGGGCCAAAGTCTGAGCGCTCCGGCAAAAGGTAAAGGACCTGTTGGATTATATTATAAAGATATGCTCCTCGGATTTTGCGGAAAAAAAGGAAACCGCTTTATCTGGACAGACAAATAATAAAAAAGGACTAAATTAAATGAAAGGAACTAACCGCCGCATGAAACGGCTTTTTGATAAAAACAGCGGCAACGCACTTATTCTTGCTCTAGATCACGGCGCAAATGAAGGTATGATAGAAGGGCTGGGTGCTATTCCATCTATCCTTGAAGCCCTGCCTGCATCAGGAGTGCAAGGTGTAATTTTGAATAAAGGTCTGGCAATGCATTATGGAGAAATGGTTCCACCAGACGTCAACCTCATAGTCCAACTAAATGCAGGGACCAGACACGGCTCTCCAGCCTACAACAAAAATATAGTATGCTCCATCTCCGAAGCTCTTAGACTAGGGGCAGATGCTGTTTCCCTGCAAGTAAACATCGGAAATGAACTTGAAGATCGTATGCTTGTTGACCTTGGCATGGTGACAGACGAAGCTCATCAATTGGGCATACCAGTATTGGCAACAGTCTTTGCCCGGGGCAGCCAGATTATCAACGAGCATGACTCTACACTGGTAGGGCACTGTATTCGCATTGGCGCAGAACTGGGACCGGATATAGTAGCAGTGCCATACCCGAATAATGGAGATGCTTTTACAAAAGCTGTTGCCGCCAGCCCTGTTCCGATTCTGGTTACAGGCGGTCCACTTGGGCAAAGTGTTGAAGGAGCTTTGGACAACACCGTGAGCGGATTAAAAGCCGGATGTAAGGGATGTTGCATCGGTAGAAATATTTTTCAGACAGAAAACCCTGTTGAAAGCATGGCTAAGTTTGCTCAAATTGCACATAAAAAATAAATTATTTAAAGTAGTTAAAAATTATTTTAAATATATCTAAAAAATCGTTTGACAAAACAGCACGACATCGGCAGTATCCCTCCTCGTGGCAGTGAGCAACACCGAATGTGGACAGACATTCAAGGGGCTTATGTTAAAAGTCACACTTTGAAATTGATTGTGGGCGAATAGCTCAGTTGGGAGAGCATCGGCCTTACAAGCCGAGGGTCACAGGTTCGAGCCCTGTTTCGCCTACCACAAATCAAAAAACGCTGCTTAACGCGTTATTATATATATGCGGAGCCGTAGTTAAGTTGGTTATAACGCCGGCCTGTCACGCCGGAGGCCGAGGGTTCGAGTCCCTTCGGCTCCGCCACTTTTCCTTAAAGGGTTGCATCGAAAGATGTGACCCTTTTTCTTGTTTAAATATGTAGTTTTCCCTACCGTCCCCTTCTCAATGTTTTCCAGATCAATTGTTCATCAACCGTTTGTAAATTAGCCCAGATTCATCACGGCACTTCAAGGCCATGAAAAACGATTTCTCCTGACCTTGTTCTCTGGCTATGTCTCTCGCCAGCACAATTTTATTCAAACCATCATCAAGCCGATAGCTATGTAAATTTGTCATAGCCAACTCAAATATAAGCCGCCAGTCATTTAATGAATTCAAGGTAAGTGAAGAAAGGAAGCTACCACGAGCCTGATCCAGCTCCTTATGAGAACGCAGCATAATATCAATAAGTCGTAATACCTCAGAATCTCCCGGATCTGCCTCATAAAGAATAGTTAGACAGTCTATTGCAGTGTGCGGCAAATGTTTTTTAGAGTTAAACGGAAATCCTCCCCGAAAAATAAGCTTACGTTGCTTGAGTTCCTTGGCCCAAAGAATAAGAAGATCCTTTGGAGTCTTTGGCAATAGTTTATTAATGAGATCAGTAGACTTCAAATGTCGATACCAAAATGCCTTTGCCATATTCCATTTGTCAAGGCGCAGAGCCACAGTCGAGCAAGTAAGATTCAAGCAAAAAGAATTTTCGTATAGCTTACCTCCAAGCAAGCTCATTAAATTATCTTCCATTACCGAGTTCACACCGATCACGGCTTGTATGCGAAGCGTGGCAACAACTACGTGCTGATCCTGTTTTAAGGAAGCAAGACGTGACAGCACATCACGCACCGGCAAGTCAAGCATGCCTGATTCCCACATGGATGCCACTGCAATCGCTTCCCATTTTTTAGCATCAAGCCCTGACACTCTGTTACGTGTGATATCCTTTGCGTATTGTAAAATTCGCTCTATTCGGTGAATTGGCAAATGCTCTGATTGCACCCGTTCATAAGCAGCCTGCCCCATGGCTTGAATCAAGCTGTCATTACCTAAATACAACTTCAATTTTTCTTCCAACTCCACAACATCTGCATATGTGTCTATTTCTCGCCCTGGTTCAAACAATGAAGCCTGTTCAACTCCGAGATCTTGAGTAAGCAACAGACAACCACAGGAAGCCCCTTCGAAAAGCCGAAAATTAACCTCTCCCAAAATGGATTCATTAGGAATTATTTTGGTATCTTGATATAATGCCAACATATCACTATGGCTTAAGGACTGCTCGACCGGAAAAGGACGGTCGCCAGCCAAATTTTTGATAAAGTCAATCATCCACTTACGACCAGGACGCTGATCACTCAACCTGCCCACAAAGGCAATGTCATTTTTACGGTCGGCAACAGGAGGTGCAGCCATGTCATATGCAAATCTGGGAAGCCATCGGACATCGGAAAGCCCCTCAGCTTTGAACGATGGAATAATGGACTTTTGGGTGGATAACACCTGATCAAACAACTTAGTATAGGAATTGTGCCAGTGCATATTCAGATGCGGATCCGTTGCCCAGAAAACAGTTGGACAATCAAAATCTTCTAGCCCCTGAATTAGTGTACGTCTACCGAGGTTCTCGACCTGTAACACTAGGTCTGGGGTAAATTTATTTTTTTTGAGCAATTCCTGTAAATTGCAAAATATATCAGGATGATGAGGAACTTCAAAAACAGAATACCCCAACTTTTCCAGTGCAATAACGCCTGAGTTAAACGGTCCGACAATACATACATTGAGCTTCTCTTTCATAGTCCACCCTATTCTTTGATTTATTCGTGAGACTATTCATAAAGACATGGAAACATCAAGCGGCATTCAATTGCTGTAAAAAATTTGCTAAAACGCAAGGAAACTCAATATGAAGCACAGACAACACTAGCCTGTCACGCCGGAGGCCGAGGGTTCGAGTCCCTTCGACTCCTCCACTTTTCGAAAAGAACAATAATCTTAGTCAGAATTAATCATAAGTCAGAGTCAACCGAGGATATTAGCATGAACAACCGACCTATTATCAGTATTTTAAGTCTCTTGATGCTTGTTGTTTTCGCTTTTCCATTGTCGGCGTCGGCGCTGCAGGATTCCAAATGGCGCTTCCCTGCAGAGTTTGAACAGCATGAAACCGTTTGGATGGGGTGGCTTTCCAAAGAGTACATCAAGGGGTTCAACACTGACACGGTACTCCTTGAAATGGCCTACAATCTCGCGGAACATGTAAAGGTCCGTATCTGTGTTCCAAGTGAGAAACTAAAAAATCATGTCTATTCCTTACTTAATAAGAATTCTGTAAACACTAGCAATATTTCTTTCTTCATCACTCCCTTCACCATGCTCTACTGGCGGGACTTCGGCCCCATTTTTACTGTAGATGATCGTGGAGCTAAAAGCGTTGCGGACTTTAATTTCAATTGTTGGGGCTACACCCCGGAATCTCATCCGCATGCCCGAATGATGGAGCGCGTTGATCGAGATGCGGCTAAATTTCTTGGGCTTTCCAGTCGCATGAGCCGATTGATTAGCGAAGGAGGCAACCGGGAACTTAATGGCAAAGGTTCCATCATATTGACTGAAGCCTGCGAGTTTCAACGCAATCCAAATCTATCAAGAACTGACATTGAAGCGGCCTTGTCCGAGATGTTAGGAGTGACCAATTTCATATGGCTTAAAAGCGGCACCGTAGATGATGACCCGTACAACACTTCCACTTTACCCGCCCCAGACGGTAAAGGAGTTGCGTACCGTAGCGGATCGGCCAATAACCATACTGACGAATTTTGCCGATTTGTGGGCCCTGATACCATCCTGTTGGCTGAGGTCAGTGAGGAAGAAGCTTCCCATGGACCGATTGAAAAGGAAAATCGTCGGCGAATGGAGGAGAATGTTGCAATCCTCAAGCAAGCTCGTGACCAAGATGGGAAGCCATTCAAGATTGTTCGTATTCCCATGCCCGAATTGCAATATTTTACAGCCTCCCCCACCGATGCCGCTTATTTAAATTTGGCCTCGTTCCCCAAATTCGCGGACGGAACAGTTTTTCCTTTTGGTAGTCCGATCAAACTTATCCCAGCACAGAGTTATTGTAATTTCCTGATCACTAATGATATTGTTTTGGCCCAGAAGTATTGGTTCAAAGGGGCCCCCGAATCTGTCAAAAAAAAGGATGAACAAGCTCTCAAAGTGCTTCAAAGAATTTTTCCAAATCGTAAAGTGATTGCCATTAACACCTTGAGCATCAATTTAGGTGGAGGAGGCATTCACTGCACAACTCAGCAGGAGCCTGCAGTGCAAAAGAGCACAAAGTAAACGAGTCAATCCCTGACGTGAGCGTTTTAAGGTGCCTATTTTATCTCAAGCGCATCACGGATTGTTTCTTTCGTTACGCCTCTGGTGAAGACCTCAACAACAAGGAATAACGTCACCACTATTTACTTTCTCAGATATTTACACCTTCCTCAACATCAAGCTAAGTAAGATACGTACTTAACTTACAAAAAAGCCAGCCTCAAACGAGGCTAGCTACAAACGCGAAAGTTTTGCATGTTTGATTAATCTTTAAAAAGCTAAAAAGAATATTGCATATACAAAACTATGATTAGCTTTGATCATCGGCAAGTACGTATATAGAGAGGGAAAGACTCAACGACATTTAGGTGTTTATAATGAATCAACTGCCCCGCAATAATAGAACACGAAAAAATGGCATACGCAATTACAGGAATATTGATATTAACTAGTTGTGACAGTCTAAACCAAGAATTCTAGTCCCTTAAAATTACAAAGATTGCAGATATGCAACTGCAGCATTTAATTCAACATCGTCATTTTCGTTTTTCTTAGCATACGTTATCATATTTGCAGATGTTCGCGGAACACGAACATCTGGCACTATTCCACCAATACCGTTCTGACTGTCCAACTGAATTTCCTTCTTTATATTAAGGGATTGTCCGTTGGGAAAACTTATTTGATAACCAAGCGGAAGTTTTGCGCCTCCCCCTGTCATACCGAAGGATCCATTTGTTCCATAAAAACCAACCACATGCCCATTAACCAAGTTTTTAATAGCCATTGCGACTCCTTCAGCAGAACTTACGCTGTCGGGGTTAACAATGGCAACAACCGGACCGGTATACTTTAGAGATTGCGGGGTAATGTTCAAAGGAAGGTTCCAACCAATGATATACGAATCATCTGCACTGGGAAGAACTATTTCAAGTCGCTCAGTTTGAGCATTATACAAGTTCTGGTATTCATAAAAAGTTTTTTCGGAATAAAAAAAGCCTGCAATTTTAGCGGCCAGTTCATCAGAACCACCGCCATTTCCCCGAAGATCAATGATAATTCCCGGAACGTTATTGTTGGTCAAAAACTCCATGGCCTCTTTAAATTTATTGAAAAGTTGATCCTGAGAAATATCATCACTCTCCAACGTGCCAAGCATAATGTAACCATATCCACTGGCAAGGATTTCGCGCTTAATCGGATTCGCATCATCAACTTTATTCCATAGCCCAGTATCAGTCTGAATTTGCCTATTGTCGTCTACCGCAGTTAAAGTAACTGTGAATGGTCCCGATCCGTCGGATTTTAAGTATTTGACCTTACTATTAGTACCTACAGGATCAAGCGCGAGTGCTCTGTACTGTTCAAGCAACTTAAGTTCATTTGTTGCTATAGAAGCAGGATTGGGACGCCACAAAGTTGAAACCTGTGCTGCTGCCGTTGCAATTGCCACGTCATTCCATTCCAAAATTTCAGACCCGACATCGATTAATGCGGTTGCGGCCGGTCCGCCTACGGTTATAACATTCGCAATAACCTTGCCGTTATCAAGACCGATCATTCCAAGACCGTAACTTCCTTTAATATTTGGTTCAATAATACCAAATATGGAATTGTTCCAAGAGATATGCCCATCCGGTATAGATCGTGTGTATTCAAGAATGGCTGTTATATAGTCGTCTCCAGCCGCAGCGGATTCAGCAATAATAACTTTAGGCCGTATACGATTATTAAGCGCACTCCAATCTACCCTTTTCCAATCACCAAAAGCATACTGCTTTTGCATCAGCGCATGAAATGCATCATAGGCGTCCAGCCAGCCCATCTGGCTGAAATCTTCAACATCAGCAACTTTAAAAGTCCGCGTCGTCGGATCAACCCCGCAACCAGTATTTCCGCTCAGCAGGAAGACCGACAACCATGCAAATAAAATTACAAAACATTTTCTTAGGAAAAAAGGATTTATAGAAGTAGCTGGCATTAATGATCCAATTTTAGGTAAATATTTTAACATATCATAATCTTTGCTTAAGGACTATATAATATATGTAATCTAAAAAAATGAACAACTGTTAATTTGGTGAATCTAGTTGAAGTGAGGACAAATAGAGAACCCTGCGGTAGTATTCAATTATTATAAACCTTTATATTTTATCACACTGAGCCCTAGGTTTCAACCCCCTCCGGCTCCGCCGCTTTTCGAAAAAATACTTTGATATTTGATTAATGTTCTTTTTCGATTTTTATCTCTGAGAAAGTTTGCTAATTCCTTTGAAGCATGGTCCATTAATTATTAGTATCTATGATTGACAATAAATGGCATCAAAATATTAACATAATCTTCAACTGGAATCGCACAATGAAAATATATTGGTCCATTGCCTTACTGGCTGGAATTCTGCTCGGTTTATTCTTGATTACAGATAATACCCCAGTACTAGAAAACAAAATAGAACTGTTAAGTACCGACAACTCGTGCGACCTTTCAACACCTCGCAATGCCGTACGATCATTCCTGCACAGTGTCCGCAACTACAACCGAGATGATTATACAGGATTCAACTGCCTGACAAAGGTCGTTTCCTCCCCGGAAGACATGGCAGATGACAACAAATCCGAAGCAGTCAAAAAAGCACGAGATATCTTTCTAATACTTGAAAACATAAACTATGACATTGATGAAGATATCCCGGATACCACTCAGGGAGATCAAGTTGATTTACACTTTTCCTACGAAGGACAGCCACTTGATATTATGATGAAAAAAGGTGCTGCGGGCTGGCATTTTTCTAAAACTCTATTTAGAAACCCAACATTTATTAACTTAGTCAAAAAACTACAGTATAAATACGCCAAATTCACCTCTGAAAAAATGGAGGGGGACACTTTTGTACAAAGCCTCATGTCCCCCTATCGTACTTTTTTTACTTTAAAATATGGGGTTGACGGAAAGAACTATGATAAGCTGGAAGCCGCTGTAAGTGCTCTAGATATGAGCAACTTCACTGTGCTTGAAAAACCTGTATACGGCCCCATTCTGGCTGTAATGCTGTATAGGATTATCAACAGTTGCTCTCCCTTACATCTTGAAGAACTCTCCGCTTCTCCTGACAGTCAATATGCCCCAGTGTTCATGGTCATACCGGAGATAGGCTCAATAACCATGCATGTTGTAACTCTTGAAAACGGACGTAAGGCATGGAAGTTCACTCCGCACAGCCTGCAAGTAGTCCAGACATGTTACGACAGCACAATACAGGAGCTTCTACAGGAAGGGACTAATCCGTTTGCCGGCAGGCAGTTACCGATGCATATCGTCATCGACGATTTTTTTCAGCGCAACTACCCACAACTTATGGTCAAATACCTGAATACTAACATTTATAAATGGATAGCCTTATTTGCCTTATTCCTGCTGACACCTTTTGCCGTAAAGATAATTTCATACCTTTTAAATGGCGTCCTTACCTCCGTTGAAAAGAAACTTCCTGAAGGAATCATCCCGCTAAATCGCCGCAAGTTCATCCTCCCTGTTCAAATTATGGCTATGGGATACTCATGGCTAGCCATGGTCGGAATACTTATATTATATAAGGATTTAATGATTTTCTCCCTTTACGGAGTCAAAATTATAGGCACCCTCTCAACTATCTGGATCATTTCCATAACCACCAACCTGTCTTGCGATGTTATAACCGCAACTGGTGGAGCAAGCATCAAGGGCACGATGATGCTTATCATTGCCCAGATATTCAAACTGATCGTCATCCTCATGGGGCTTGCCCATATCGCACAACTGTTCGGTCAGGATTCCACAAGAATCGTTGCGGCAATGGGAATTGGAGGACTGGCAATAGCACTGGCTGGCAAGGATACTCTGGAAAACATATTCGGAACAATGGTCATTATGACCACCCGTCCATTTGCGGTTGGAGACTGGATAAGTTTCCTCGGGCATGACGGAACAGTAGAAAAAGTAGGTGTCAGATCAACATCCCTCCGTACATTTTACAATTCCGAACTGATCATCCCCAACGCTAAATTCATCACTACTCCTGTGGACAACATGGGACGCAGAGAATGGCGTAGATACACGACTACTATAGGTGTGGACTATGAAACTCCTGCCGAAAACCTCAACGGATATGTGCAGGGTTTAAAACAGCTGGTCATGAATCATCCCAATACGAGGAAAAGTGATTTTCATATTGTGGTCAATGACTTCGGTCCATCATCCATCAACATCATGGTCTACATCTTTTTTAAAACTGAAGACTGGGCCAAAGAACTCGTGGTAAGACATGAATTCATTGTGGACGCATTGCGTCTTGCCGAGGAACTCAAAATAAAAATAGCCTTCCCTGCCACCACGGTTCATCTGAGAAGGGACACCCCGGATGCCTCCCCGGAATTCCAGTCGGATGTCCATGCGATAAACGAGGCCCGCAATTATGCCGACGCCATCAGACCTATAAAAACAAAAAATTAACAAGATATTACTCAAACGCCCTCAGAAAATATTTTCTGAGGGCGTTTTTTTGGGAACTATTTAAATTTATTAAAAATAATTAAATGTCTGACACTGCTATTTTGCAAAATCAGCCCATTTCTTGATTACATTAAAGCTCGCAGCTTCCGCCCTTGTCTTTGAAGTAAAGTCCATAATATGGTAACCTGAAATCTAGAGGAGTACAAAATGAATTGCCCTAAAAGATCGGAAACAGCATTGCTTCATACTCTGACAAGAAACTACCCTGAATTACTGGGGGTGGAGAAAAGAGATTTAAAACTCGAAGAAATTGATCCGGATGTTAATTATTGCATAGAGCCTGAATGTGAATATGATCCGAATGCAGAGGCTGATCTGGTCATTAAAAATGCACTTTTAAATGATGGAAGTAATGCGAATATTGCCGTTGTAGGAAACATTATTACCAGAGTAGGTTCAGCTGATGAAATTAATCAAGTTACAGGTTCTGCAACCAAGATTCTGGATGTGAAAGGCAATTCTGTATCACCCGGTTTTGTTGATTCCCATCTGCACTTAGATGTCGCTATGCAACGGCTAGGGACTTTAACGATTGAAGATGTGTCAACAGCGACTGATTTTAAAAAATGCCTGACTGATTATGCTAAAGAGAATTCAAGCTTACCAATTCTATATGTCTTCGGACTTCACTATTTTGATGACCCCATAATCCCTGCCGAGACATGTCGACAGACACTTGATAAAATAGTTGATGACAAGCCCCTTCTTGTTTTTGCCCACGACATGCATACTGCATGGGCCAATACAAAAGCTCTAGAAGAGGCTGACCTACTGCACAAAATGCCCCCATACCCACACCTGATTGAAGAGCTTGGGTTGGAACAAAAAATTATTGTTGATTCTGATGGGATTCCCACAGGAGAATTCAGGGAGCCTGATGTTTACTCTTTCCTTGAAGGCCCCCTGCATGCCAAATATCCCAGTTCTGTTGAGCAACAGCTTTCCGATTTAGAAAACGTATGCAATCAGCTAGCAGAACATGGAATCACCGGTGTACATCGTATGGCTTTGTCTCAGCCGGCAGAAGATTTATCATTTCTGCTTTTACTCCTTGAACTGGAGCAGCAAGGACGTTTGCCTATACGTGTAAGCTCTTCATTTTCTTCTGTTGCAGATCACAATATGCTGCAAGATATCTTCATAGGTTACACCGCACGAGACCTTCTCATCAAGGCACGTAACAAAGAGATAACCGCAGCACAATTGCATGACAGTATTTTGGAATTACTCAAAGATGCTGGTACCGATAGACATGAAAAAGTAAAAAGAATGGCTGTTAAAGGCGGACATGGCGAAAATCATCCCGTGATGGACAAGTTACTAAAAGTCTCCCGTAATTTAACAGACATTATTTTTAAAAAACATATAGAGCATCATACGAAAAGAAAGAATCCCCACCGAAAAAGCAGCATGCCAGAACATATAGGCTATCATGCTAAAGTCAGACTGGACACACTAAAAGTTTTTATGGATGGAGTTATTGAAAAAGATACCGCCTACCGCCTCGATAAAACACCATCGCAGGGCATCCCGGAATTCAATCAGGAAGATCTAGACAAGCTTCTGGCTTTTGCTGACAGACTTGGAATTCAGGTTGCGGCCCATTCAATAGGAAACGGCTCGGTTAAGTCCATGCTTGATTCAATTTCCAAAACACGTGAAATAAATAAAAATATTGATAAAGAAAGGGGCTATAGTATTCCCCACCGTGTGGAGCATATTGAGACCTGCAGTCAGGACGATTTACCAAGATTCGGCAAACTGGATGTGATTGCCTCCATGCAACCCCTGCATGAAAGACCTCCGATGACCATGTGGCACACTCTGGTCCCGAAGTCAGACTGGAACACAGCCTTTGCATGGAAAGAAGCCTTAGTGGACGATGCAACACTTGTTTTCGGCAGTGACTGGCCCATAGTTTCCTGCGATTCTAGAGCTGGGATCAGCCATGCAGTGACTCGTAAGCCCTGGTATGAAGGAGCCAGAAACCAATCTTTAACATTAGAAGAAGCTGTTGCAGCGTATACTTCCGGTGCAGCTTTTTCCGAGTATTGCCAGAATATAAAAGGAGAAATCAAAGCCGGTATGCTAGCTGATATAGTGCTCTTTTCTGGAAATATAAAAGAACTCGAAAAGGAGTCCTTCAACTTGGAAATAGAAACAACTATCTGCGATGGAAAGATTGTATATATGAAACAAGAATCCCCAATTCTTAGAGATTAAACTAAAAAAACTCTTCTAACCTATCAAATAATCTAAGGCATATTGACCCACTTCAATAAGTTTATTAATTTATCCCAAAAAAACGTTCCTCTGCAATAAACATTAAAGGAGATAGTTATGAAAATCCTACAGTGGTTTCTTTTAATGTTTATATGCGTCCCCAATTTTGCTTACTCCGCGGACATACCTATTGTCTTTAAATTACGTGAGAATCTTAAACCGGCCAATGTTTACGTCACATTCTATAACTGCATCGACAGCTTAAGCTCTATTATCGGTACATATAATGGCCCAAGCGGCACGAATTTATCATTAGATACCACTCAATCATTCACAATGGCTGAAATCACAGGAAGTACGTCTATAGCGACAGGTGTCCCCGCAGGGGTTCCTGCTGTTATGATAAATCAATTCAAATCCGGTAGAATTTTCATTTCCTATAACTCCGAAATGAAAACATTCGGCTGCACACAGCCATCAACTGAACCTTCTTCAAATGATGCCAATTTAGGCATACGATTTCAGCTCATGGAACTCGACATCAGACTTGGAAACAGCACAAATAGCATTGCAACTCCTGTCATCAACACGAATCTTACATACATCGATTTTGCTTCAATTGCATTGTCCCTCACGGTTCAAAACGCGACAACCAGCGTAAGCAATAATCCATTACTGACAACAGTTACCAGCGAGACACTAACAGATATACTGGGTAAAACGGCTAAAAGTGCATACTCTACAGTTCAACCGTCTTCTTCAGATAGACTGCCAAGCAGTACGTTTACAAGAGTACTATCCCCTACTTCATCTGACATGTACGGTAAGTTTAATGACTGGACTCATTACCTTAAAACAACTTTGTATCAAGCTACAGATCCAGCTCATGGCAACAAACCGGTAAAAATAAGTGGTCTTTTCGGAGGAGTCGGAGGACAGCCTGCAAATGCCAATGGCGGAAGCGCCGCCAACTCAGCTCGGAATCAGACTCAAAGCTATGATTATTTAGTAACGTTTGATGCTAATGGAGATGCTACCATGAAGGCCCAAAGCGGATCTGGAAACGGATCTGCTACCGGAGTAGGTGCGAACAAGGGAGATGGAGTAGGAGAAGTTGATATCAGTATTACCTTTAATGCTCTTAATGCCGCAACTGGAATATACGGTAACAACCCTCCTTATAAATATGGAAGCACAACGACAACCGGAATTGAAAATGACTTTTATGGATGGGTTGTTGGAGATTTATTAGCCGGATTAAGCTGGGGATTTCCGGGAAGCGATGTTAAATTTAATGCCACATATGGCAACAACCTAGTTATAGGAAATATGACCAGCGTTGAATGGTATTGAGGTGTTGCAGGTGATGGTACAATTTATAGTGTACCTTTGTCTCCGGCTGGTAGGGGGTATACTTACCAAAAGGCACAACCCGGAAGCGATGAGAATTATCATATCTATGCGGCAGGGTTAAATGGAATAACAGGAGCCTATGGATTCGGTCTACAAGACCGTAATGGAGCAACACTTATCAATTTCAACAGGGTTGACCAGCCCAATGCCTACCTTGAGGTTGGTATAGATACCGAAGGTCAATCTGCTGTCCTGCCAAGTCCAACACAGGACGCTGGTGTAACAATAAAAGTCTCTGATTTTGTACCAAAGCAATTAACCCCAGTTGAAATTAATTCACAATATGGCTTAAATAATTTTACGACTCACACTTCCATATGTTCATTTAATGCTACAATAACACCCCAAGGATCATATGGAACTTTCATGATCGATACCAATGCCATACCTACCGGACCTGTTAACGGGCTGACATTCATGAAATTCTACTCCAACGGATCTTCTGCTAAATATAAGACATATGCTTCAGGTGGGCCTCAATACTCTGACGGGGTATGGTGGATTACAGATCTAGCAGGAAACCACAAAACTCTTACCGATCAACTGACTAAAGGCGAGCATTATTATATTCATTTTGTTATCAAAGATAATGGCGAATACGATGAAGATTCAACTTTGGGAAATATTACTGACCCCGTAGCGCTTGGAAGTTCATCTTCAGGGGGTACAGGTTGTACAGTGAATCCCGGAACCACCCTCAGTTATGAACTTACAATCTTCCTGATTATGACATTAGCCTTACTATGCATGCGTAAGTTTTATTTCAGACGCGAATAGTATTGTTATAATAAGATCCTGTGATAAATATAGCTATATTTATCACAGGATCTTATTGTACATAGGCTCAAAAAACATAATATTGTAAATTGGTAGAGATACTTAACAATATGATATAGTTCTGTTTTGCAGACCTCTTTGTTGCAAGAAATATTAAATAAGCACCAAATATTTATACGATCTTTTCCCCATATTCTGTAATCCAATTCTTATATATCCTGATCAATTCAGTATCTCTGTTATCCATTGCCCACGATAATACTTTCTGAGCTTGAGTGTTTAATGAAGTAGAAAGTGAATCAAAATTCATAATACTTTTTATCTTGCGCTCAGCGTGGCGAGTATACACAGCGTGGCCCAATTTCTCTGCAATTTCATATAACCTGCGCAGCCGTTCTATAGTTGGGAACAAATATGAGCCATAAAAAAGTATCTCAGCCATCTGCTCCATCCGGCTGTCAGCATCATAGATATCTGCAAGCTTATCATAACCGTTTTCCCACAACGGATATTCAGTCAGTGCAGCTGCAACTTCATCCCCTGCCCGCAAATGTTCTAATTCCGCCAATCTGGATGTATCATGATCACGAACTATCATTTCAAGACATGAAGTAAGCTCACAATAGTAACCATCCTCCATAGCCATTTTATGTAAATCAGGACGAAACCACCCTCCGCAACGCTCATTAATCAACTTGATATTATTACTGTCTGCCAGGTTTCGTCCAGGAGTCTGACTGGATAGATGATAGATAACACTTCTGTTCTCCTGAATAAGTACACCGCCAGACTTACGCATTCGACAACAAAGGTCTAAATCTTCAAATCCATTTACATACTCCGAAAAAAAACCTTCTAGATTATCAAAGACAAAAGCCGGGATCATCAAGGCGGCCGCACTTAAAGCCTGCAATTTACGATTTTTAAGTATTACAGGATGATTTCCCGGAAATAAGAAATATGGATGACGGACATTAAGGCCGCCATCAAAACCAACTCCAAGCGATTGAATCCTTTTATTCTCAGGAAACAGACAAAGAGGGCTGCAGGCCATAACCTTTGGATCATTTCTAAAGACCTCAAATAAAGAAACAAACCAACCATCGGTCAGCAAGGTATCGTTGTTTAAAAAAAACAACATTGATCCATTCGCTTTTTTAGCCCCTAAATTGCAGGCTGGACCGAAATTAATATTTTTTTCAAGCCGTATATAATGAAAATTATCACCAAAAAGATTACGCCCTAATCTGGAGCACTCCATATTCGTTTGATCTGTTGATCCATTATCGACAACAATAACTTCATAAAAACTTCCATTAGTATGATCTCGGATACTTCCAAGACAATCGCTGGTCAGTTTCCATAAATTAAGAACGGGGATGATAATTGAAAGATAAGGCTTCTTCATTGTGAGACTCAGTAAAAATTTGGATAACAAGGATAGACAACAAATACTTTATATAGAGTATTCATAGACTGACTTAATTACACTTTACAAGGACTGATCCTGCCACATTCTTAAGATAGACCGTTAATCCACAAGAAATGATTCTAACGGTCTATTTCACACCAAGCCAATTACGTTTTAAACGTATGGAAATGGAAAATGATTCGGTAACTATATTACTATACCTTCTCAATAATTTTCGCATCGCCACCGACAAAGGATATACTGTAACTATCGGAACTCTAGGTGACTTCAGAGTATTTATGTAACAGATCTTCACTTTTTTTCTATCAGCATGTATTGAAAGAAGAATCACCATAAAAAAAGGAGCTGTACAAATGGCCAGAAAAAATAGCTGCTCTTCGAAGATATTGAGTATTCTTGTAATACTAGTTGTCCTGTCTGCCATAACAAACAGCGTGGCAATGGTCATGGCAGCTGAGTCTAAAGCAGGCTCTGCAACTGATAATAAACGGATGACATTTGAAGACATGCTTCATGTTGTCAAGGCTGCAAGCTCCTCTTCACCTGAGTGGAATGGTCCTTTATCGGGCCCCTCCGGAAAGCATGATCAATATATAGCCATCATTTGTGAAGACTTGAAAAATGGAGGCATACTTCATGTTGCACAAGGAGTTCAGGAAGCTGCGTCCGTTATTAAATGGCGAGTGCAAGTATATGATGCAGAAGGGACACCACAGGGACGCAAAAAAGCTTTCGCAGACGCCCTGGCAAGTAATCCGGATGGCATTGCTCTGATTGGGGCAGATGCAAACGCAGTCAGTTCTGGTCTACAGCAGGCATATTCTAGAGAAATACCCGTCGTAGGCTGGCATGTAAGCCCCGTAGCAGGTCGTCTTCTTGAAGGACCGATAGTCATGAATATATCAACTGATCCGGCAGAAGTCGCCAAGATAACGGCACTTGCAGCAATCACTTCTTCACATGGCAAAGCGGGCGTCGTTATTTTTACTGATTCTAATTTTGCTATTGCCATGAAAAAAGCGAACATTATGGCAGACATTATAAAATCTTATCCCAGTTGCGAGTTATTGGAAATTGTAGATGTAGCCATTTCAAACAGCTCAGAAACAGTTCCAGATGTTGTGAAGACTTTACTCACCAAGTACGGAGATAGGTGGACATGCACCCTTGCTATCAACGACATTTACTTCGATTATGCTGTACCAACACTTATTGTAGATGAGACAAAATCGGACAAGTTAAACTTTCTTTCTGCTGGAGATGGCAGCAATGCTGCTTTTTTGCGAATTCAAACAGGAACTCTCCAAACCCATACTGTTGCAGAACCACTAAATATGCAAGGATGGCAGATAGTCGATGAATTAAATAGACTCATGAGCGGTGAAAATGTAACCGGATATATAGCCCCGCCACATTTGGTTACTACTGATAATGCACTTTCAGATGGAGGATCACAGTTCCTTTTTGACCCTGACAACGGTTATAAGGACATTTATAAAACGATTTGGAAAAGGTAAAAGAATGAAATTCATAAACCTACGATCGTTTTTTCCCAAAACACTACAAAGACAGTTTTTTATTGGAATCTTAAGTCTATCTTTGCTCATCTTAATTGGTGGAGTAACATCGATATTATCCTTACTCGAATCGTCTTCAATGGCTCGTATTCTTGCTGAAGAACAGCTTGAACAATTACAAGATTCCCAGAATTTAGTGCAACAAGTATCGCTTATTGCTCTTGAATCTCACATTATTTCAGGTGATTCTATTAATGAAGTTGAAAATGCTTATCAACGTTTGATGCCGCATATTGTTGAATTAGACCGGCTCACATCGAAACTAAGTAGGCTCGCTCATAATACTGATATTCTGACATTGCATCAGTCCTGCCAAAAACTAAGAAACTCAGCGTATATAGTAACATCTCTACGCACGCAGAAGCTACAGAAAAAAGAATTAAAATCCCACAAGAGTATCTTGAATAAATTTCAGAACATTCTTCATCAGCAGGTGGATACCATTCACACAGCTGCTAGCAGTATTTCTAAATCATCTACACAAAATTATCGTTCCAATATAGAAAGGCTTGCGAGGGTAACGCAAAACAACAGCAAGTTGGTATTTTTTCAGTTGATTTCGTGCTTAATGTTGGCATGGTTACTATCACATTTTTTCTTTGAGAAATATATTGTCACACGTTTAAAGACTGTAAGTAAATACCTACGTAATCCTGTTAACATACCTGTCTCGACTATGGTGCCTGTATATGGAGAGGATGAAATTGCTGAAATGGCTCGTTCCGTCGAACTTTTAATCGAAAATAGACGGCAACTTGTACTAGCACAGCAATCACTATCCCAAAGTGAAGCGATGCAAAGAGCAATCACTGATGCAGTGCAAAGTGCAGTTTTCCTTATTGACGACAAAGACACTATACAATTTGTTAATCCAGCAGCACAGACTATGTTTGGATATATAAAAGAGGAATTTATTGGTAAGAAACTGCACACGATGCTTGTGCCAAAGAAATATCAAGAAACTGCATCCAAAGGATTAGCCCACTTTAGCAAAACAGGAAAAGGCCCCGTTCTGGACAAAATGCAAGAAATGGTTGCGCTCCACAAAGATGGAAAAGAACTTACAACACTAGTCCATGTAGGAAAATTATGGAGAAATAAGGCATGGTGGGCTGTTGGTTCTGTTATTGATATAACAAAATTAAAAGAAATTCAGGCCGATCTCATAAAGAGCCAACAAGAGGCCATACAGACAGGCCGATTAGCTTCCATTGGTCATCTGGCAGCTGGTATGGCCCATGTAATAAATACGCCAGCTCAATATGTTGGTGACAATTTAATTTTTATTAACGATTCAATATCATCTATACGCTATGTATTTGAAGCTGCCCGAAATTTAGCTGAATCCTCACCCAAATCACAGGCAACAGATGCCTTCACAGAAGCATGCTCTAACGAGGAGATCCTGTATATTTTTGAAGAACTTCCTTCAGCCATCAGTCAATCTCAAGATGGAATGCGATATATCACAAAAATAGTCCAATCAATGAAAGCTTTTTCTCATCCAGGAAATAACCAAAAATCATTTGATGACATTAATAAAATTTTAGACGCAGTCATTACAATTACACATAATTCATACAAAGAAGTGGCTACCGTTGAAACTCACTTTGCGCCCGACATTCCCCTTATACTGTGCTGCGCAAGTGAAATACAGCAAGTTTTCTTAAACTTAATGATCAATGCGATTCAATCTATCCAAGACTCAAATAATAAAGAAAAAGAATTGGGAAAAATTGATATTTCGACAGTATCAAAAGACGACTTTGTCATAATCTCCGTAGCAGATACAGGAGACGGAGTTCCAGAAGAAATTCGTGATCGTATATTTGATCCATTCTACACGACTAAGCCTGTCGGGCAGGGAACGGGACAAGGCCTTAGTATTTGCTATGACATTGTTGTCAACAAACATAGTGGAACAATTGAAGTTGGAAATAATCCAGAATCAGGAGCAATATTTACAATTCAACTGCCGATAGAAGCGACAGATGATCATAAGAAATCAGATACAAAATAAAAATGACCGCTCATAGTTATGTAGCAGGATAATTTAACACTTCAGTCATAACTATCGACCTGGGATATTCATATCGCTCTTACGGAATCCACAGATATTTCTCCAAATCAATACGATTTGAAAGATCAAATTCAATGCCCTCTTGATCCAGAAGCTCCTTCTGTTCCTCGTATCCATGTCCAGGTTTTAAAGAAATACAGCCCTCACGATTAACTACTCTCTGCCACGGTAAATTCTCCTTTGCGGAATAAATATGCAGAACTCTTACCACCTGCCGTGCTCCACGAGAATTACCTGCCAATGCAGCAATTCCACCATACGTTGCAACTTTCCCTTTTGGGATTGCACGTACAACCTCAATAACCTGTGCAGTAAATATTTGCTTTGCCATCATTAATTTTTGTTAGATAAGTTTTTTAAATTTTAAAACGAAATGACATCAAATGATGTAAACAATGCTGACATCACAAAATAAACACACCCGTCTTAACTTCCATGCTCAAGAATTATTTATACATAAAATGATAAAGTTCAACCGCATATATTAGGTAGAGCCCTTTACAAAATAAAAAACATATTCAGCATATTTGCATGCCGAATTTATAATACAGCAATTTTTTACAAGACCGCATAAACGTATACAGATAGCTTGCATTGCAATAGTCTATATGCGAATCTTTTTTAGCGGTGAATATTATGAGCAAAGGCCAAATAAGATATCTCAGGCCCAAAGAAATTGAAGGTCTTGAGATTCAGGAAGTTATTAATTCCAACCACTCTTTCCCCAACCACACCCACGGATTTCACTCTGTAGGAGTAATGGAGTCAGGTGGGTGCTATTGTCGGCGCCCTGGCGCAGGCAGTTCATTCGTTCGCGGCGGAGAAATTGCGTTATTTAATCCCGGACTTGTCCACTCCGGTGTTCTTACAAATTCAGAAACTGAAATCACTTATCGTGTATTCAGCTTTGAAAATCCGCTCATAAAAAAAGCACTTCAAGATTTAGCAGAAAAAGACGGACTTCCAGAATTCAGTTCTGTAGTGATTGAAGACAAACTGACTACCGGAACTCTGATCCAGCTTGGACAAGTTGTTTCCGGTCAAAGCAGCCAACTGGCCCTTGATACAGCTCTGGCAAGAGCTGCCGCAGCCTTACTGACAAGGCACTGCGATACAACCTCAAAAGTACCGCGAACAAACGAACCAGCAGCCGTTAAGCAGGCTCGAGAGTACTTAAATGAAAATCTATCAAGCAAGATTTCACTGGACGAACTTTCAAAGGTGGCTGGATTATCACGATACCATCTACTAAGAGTATTTCGTAAAAATACTGGTCTGCCACCACACAGCTATCACCTTCAGCAACGTCTCGAACATGCTAAAAGACTTTTGCGCTCTGGACTTTCTTTTGCAGAAACAGCACTTCAAAGTGGATTCTCAGATCAAAGCCATTTTACTAATACATTCCGCAAATACACTGGGGCAACTCCATCTCAATATACAAATATCTAGCGAAAGGATCATGTATCAAATCTTGATATACTAATTTTTACCACCAGTTAGTTATTATTCCTGACATTAGCCATCGTTAAATACCATCAGAACCAGCCTGTCGATTGAATATTTTAATAACAGCAGAGAATATACTTATACAATCCAGCTCTAGTGATATTTTTGTTGAATACTTATCTACTTGTCCAAAGGCAGACAGCAATATTTTCCAAGACACATATTCAATAGTTTCATAACCATGCCCCTAAAGGTGAAAATATGATTAACGAAAGCTCAAAGACATCTTCAACCCTTATACCTATTGCGGCAATTCTAGGAGCTGTATTGCTCTGGGGGAGTGCATTTGCCGCTATGAAGTATCTTGTCAACTTCCTTAATCCATGGGCGGTAATGTGGATACGCACAGGCATAGCGACATTAATTCTAACCCCATTCACCGCAAAAATGTATTCACCTATAAGAGGTGGAAAAGACCGCAAGGCTCTGGCTCTTATGGCTTTCTTTATGCCATGCCTGTATTTTTTATTTGAATCATATGCTCTAACATACACATCCGCTACTCAGGCAGGACTAATCTCAGCATCATTACCTCTTATGGTCGCAGTTGGCGCAGGTATTTTTTTTAAAGAAAGGACAACAATTGCAGGCTGGGCTGGACTTGCTCTTTCAATGCTTGGAGTTGCAGCACTGACTATGAGCGGAAATCCTTCGGCAAATGCAAATAATCCAGCTTTAGGTAATTTTCTTGAACTTTTAGCTATGTGCTGCGCTGCAGGATATATGCTTCTGGTTAAAAGACTCTCTGCCAGCTATGGCCCATGGACACTTACTGCAGTTCAAAATGCTGCTGGGTGCGTATTCTTTCTTCCGGGGCTATATCTTTTAATCCGTGATGGAATCGGTGCAGATCCCATGCATACGCTGGCTATAGCTGGTTACCTCGGAGCATTTGTAACCCTCGGAGCATTTGGGTTGTATAATGTTGGAATGAGCAGACTTCCGGCAGGAAAAGCTTCTGCATTCATTAACCTGGTACCGGCAATTGCTGCTTTTTTTGGATGGGCTATACTGGATGAGACTCTGACTTTCACTCAAATAATTGCCTCGGGAATCATCTTTGCGGGGGTCGGATTGGCCCAGCGTGGTGACAAAATCAACATCAAAACTAATCCACTATCTTTTTTACGGAAAAAACCCCGCTTCGACTAGAAAGATAAACTACCGTATATTACAGTAAAACATATAGCCTTTAAACACCCATGTTTAAAGGCTTTTTCATTTCTACTATATTCAGGTTGAATAACTTTTCACGCATTTAACCTATTATCCAATCTTTTATTATACTCTGATAGATAATTTATCTCTAAAGACAAGGCTTTTGGTTTTGAACATCTAATGATATTTAATTAAAAGTAACGGGTTTGGTTCTCACTATTTCAAAATTGACAGTCCCAATTATTAAATTAATATCACTAAAGTTAGAGTGGATAATGAAAAAATATATTTCTGCAATTCTGATAACCGTCATTCTTGCTGGTACAGCCTACGCTTCGCCGCTGACTGTGGGATTTGTCACGGGGTCACCAGGTCTGGGCGACCTGTCATACAACGACATGAGTTACGGTGGAGTGAGAAAAGCCCAGCAAGAATTCAAATTTAAACTAATTATTCTTGAACCTGAAAAGAATGGCGAAACCACTGAAAAAGATTTTCTAAAGCTGATAAAACAATGTGATGCAGTTATCTTGATAGGTATACAACATGCTCAACTTGTAAAGACTCTCGCACCTAAATTTCCTGAAAAGAAATTTATTCTTCTTGAGATACCGCTTAATAAAATACCAAATGTTTCTTCAGTAGAATTTAAGCAGGAGGAAGGCTCCTTTCTGGCAGGAGCACTTGCTGCTTACATGAGTAAGACTGGGAAAATAGGATTCATCGGCGGGACACCTGTACCTCCTGTCTTAAAGTTTCAGAAAGGATATGTACAAGGGGCCAAGTTCGCAGTTCCTGATATAGACATTGAAATTTCTTACGTCTCTCCTATTGGAGATTTTTCCGGTTTTAACGCACCGGATAAAGGGAATGCAATTGCTATGAATCAGTACGCTGACGGAGCAGATATTATTTTCACAGTAGCAGGCCTGACAGGTAACGGTGTAATTGAAGCAGCACGGCGTAACGGAAAATATGCTATAGGTGTTGACTCTGATCAAGATTCTCTGGCCAAAGGATTTGTGCTGACAAGCATGATAAAAAAACTTGATATGGCCTGTTATGAAGAGCTTAAAGCCCTGATGAAAAATCGCTTTAATGCAGGTCCATCTTTTTACGGACTAAAAGAGAACGGTGTCGGATTAAGTAAGATGAAATACACCCGTGATAAAATATCTGATCAAATATTAAACAACATAAGCATCATAAAAAATAAGATTATCAATGGGAAAATCACAATTGATTTAAAAACAGACACCCCATCACATAATTCACTAAAATAATAATCACTGAATTTAAAATATACAATTAATCCATATGAAAAACAGTTTACGGTTAAAAATATCATTAGGGACCGGCATAGTTCTTATTATATTCTTTTTTATTCTTGGGTACTATATCGTAGAAACTCAAAAAAGATTGTTGAAAAGCAACCTCTACGAGAATGGAAATGCAATTGCAGCTCTTGCAGCAAGATCATGTGCGGAATATCTTCCCCGGTTCAGTTTCTTCTTAGTGGAAGACCTTGCTTTATCGATAGAACAGTCACCCCAAGTAGCTTTTTGTGAAGTATTTGATCAAGGAGGCACCTCACTTCTTCAGTCTGGAAATATATTTTCCAAAGTACATACGGTAAAAAACAGACCTACATACTCTGACAATATCATGATCGTCTCACATCCGATCGTTGTCGATAATGAGAATATTGGGCGAGTTGAGATCGGCATTAAGCTTGAAAAAGTAAAAAAAGAAATCAGGGACAAAACTATAAGCCTGATTATTCTGTTCAGTGCGTGCATGCTTTGCACCATTATAGTTCTTGATGCCTTCTTCCAGCGTATTCTTATTTCTCCGATACGACTTCTTGCAAACAGTACTCGAAAAATTGCCCGCCGAGAGTTTGTAACAGTTGATATAGGAGAAAGGATGGATGAAATCGGGATACTTGCCCTGAATTTCAACCATATGAGCAAAAAATTGCAAAGCCTATACAAACACCTTGAAGTGAATGTGCAAGAGCGGACATTTGAATTGGAAGCAGCTAATGAGCAGTTAGTTAAAGCCATTGCAAAATCAGAAGCCATGGCCGTTGAGGCCGCAAAAGGAACTATTGCAAAATCCCAATTTTTAGCAGCAATGAGTCACGAGATAAGAACTCCGATGAATGCTATTCTCGGCATGGCAAGCATACTGGCTGAATCTGGCCTTGATAGAGAACAGCTAAGAATAGTTGGAATATTGCAGGAATCAGGAGATGCTTTACTACATCTAATAAATGAAATTCTTGATCTTAGTAAAATAGAGTCTGGCAAATTTGCTTTTGAAAATAAAACAATCGATCTAGACCACATTATAGGTAAAGCATTTAAAGTTACAGCTCATGCAGGGCACAGCAAGGGGCTTGAATTGGCATACACCATCAACAGCGATGTTCCAACGCAAGTATCAGGCGACCCATCAAGACTTCAACAGATATTTGTAAATCTCATTGGAAATGCCATTAAATTTACAGAACGAGGATTTGTAGTCGTTGAGACTTCAATCAATAAGACTGCAAGCCAGAATTCTGAAAATCAAATATTTGTTCACTTTGAGGTTAAAGACAGCGGGATAGGAATCCCTGAAGACAAGGTTGAGGCTATATTCGATCAATTCACGCAAGCCGACTCCTCCACAACCAGAAAATATGGTGGCACAGGATTGGGACTTTCTATCTGCAGATCACTTTGTGAGGCTATGCAAGGCAAAATATGGATTGAAAGTCAAAAAGGATTCGGTACTACCGTGTATATGGAAATTCCATTTACAATAGTTCAGAATAACTTTGATAATAAATCCACACTCAAAAATAAATCAATTCTACTCATTAACGATCAAGATTACTCAAGACTGTCACTTGCCACCAGATTGAAGACACGGGTAAAAACAGTTGATAAAGCAGAAAACATAGATGTCGCTAGATCTTTGATTGGTGGCAGCATAAAACAAGGCTCTCCGTATGACCTTTATCTTATCAAGGATTCAATTCACGGATGGTCCTGGCAGCAGACAGTGTCATCGTTAGTAAGTTTGAATGTCCCGGAAGAACTTATAGTATTGCTGACAACAGTAGGACATGACTATATTGATAACTTTAAAGGCTGTGTACAATTGTGTCCGCTAAATATGCTCAATCTTGAGAGTTGTGCGAAAGAAGTCTTTAACAGCACAGACAGCTCAAAGGAGACTCCGGACAATAAAATATACGACAAAACGCTTAAAGTCCGGTCACTTAATATACTCCTGATTGAAGACAATAAGGCAAATTGCATGCTGATTAAAATGTTTTTAAAAGATCTGCCTCATAATCTGAGCATTGCCCATAATGGAGAAGAAGGCTTCAAAAAAGTTCAGAATTTACATTTTGATATAATCTTCATGGACATTGAGATGCCTATTATGGATGGCTATGAATGTACGCGCAGAATCAGGGAATGGGAAAAAGATAAGTTCTTCGATCCTTGTATAATTGTAGCTCTTACAGCTCATGCGTTAACTGAAGCTAAGGAAAAAATTCTTGCTGCTGGCTGTGACTCATTCTTAACCAAGCCGATATCAAAAGATAAACTGCTATCAACAATCATGGAAATTAATTAGACTTCTCTAGAATTCAATATCAATTGCCGTATATGACTCTCTTAAAAACAGAAAGGCCGCATCATCTGACGCGGCCCTGATAACTGCTGACAATTCAGTTTCAAGAAGTCTGATTTACGACCTTTCTGAGGGTGGAATGGTAATTCCTGTGAGGTCCGTACTAGTTAAGGACGGATATTTTCTGGGCTTCGATTCCGGCGAAAACGAGGTCCTGCTCGACCCGGCCTTCAATCTCAATCTCAGCAGTAGTATCAGCAGGGAGGGATCCCGCTTTAGGGCTGAGGTCAATAATGATTTCGCCAGTCTTGTCCTGAAATACGTATTTATTGTCGTTGATCTTTCTTACGATATGACCTTTAACGACAGCCTTTGTATCTGCCCCGGAAACTCTTGCTTCGGCAACGGTTGTTACATCGTTGGATTTAAAATCAATAGTTTCAGAAGTTGCTGCTGCAGCCACAATCACGAGTAGTAATAAAAAAAGAACACTCATTTTTTTCATCTCTGCTACCTGTTCCATTTAGAATGGAAGTAAAATTTTAAAAAATATTATAAATTATCTTTTGATTCCTGACTAAAAACTTTCGGCTACTAACTTTCCCCGAATTTATATCTCGAAGTTTGTGTTGATCCGTTAATCAGTTAATATCCAGCTTCATTTGATTATGCAATCAAAAAAAGAGGTAGATTGTGAAATTTATTACAATCTAGTATTTAACTACTCTAATTACTTATAAATATTTTTTTCACATACTCTGACCAGCTCAGACGCATAACTACCTACTGTTTCGTGTTACTATTTTTCAGACTATTTAATGTCCAACCGCACATTATAAGCAATTATTCAATACCAATTTAGTATGAATAAAACTCAAATTTCAAATTACATCAAAAATCACGAATAAAATTCATAAAAATATTCTTTTTTATGAATTAAAGACGATAAAAACACTATTATACGGACTTACAATTCTGTTATTTCATTCACAAAGATATTTCTTTATATCTAAACTTATTTAAGTTAAAGACTTTTACCTATCATAAAGACTGATAATAAAAATTAACATCAAAAATCACTTCTTATCTATGAACAGCTCAGAACTTCTCGATATAATATATGCTGACCGCAAGATTGTCGTTGTCAACAAGCCCAGCGGACTTCTATCTGTACCCGGACGCGGCCCAGAAAATCAGGATTGTGTTGTGACCAGAGTGCAACAAATGTTCCCTGAGTGCCGAAAATTCCCCACTGTTCATAGACTCGATATGGATACATCCGGCCTGCTGGTACTAGGACTTACAGCCAGAGCTGTGCGCGAATTAGTGGATCAGTTCCAAAAAAGACTTGTTAAGAAACGTTACGAAGCATTACTTGAGGGTATTGTAAAAGAAGACGAAGGAGTTATCGAGATGGCTTTCCGTCTTGATCCATTTAATCGCCCGTATCAGGTCTATGATCCGATACATGGAAAACTTGGTATTACCCACTGGCGTAAGCTGGGTATTGAAAACGGACTAACCAGAATAGAATTCACACCACATACAGGCCGAACCCATCAGCTGAGAGTTCACTCGGCACATCCTCAAGGGTTAGGATATCCTATTGTTGGAGACAGGCTGTATGGTTCAGGAACAGCCCCGGGACAGCTTAAACTGCATGCACGCTACTTATCATTTACACATCCTAAAACCAATGAGGTCATGGAGTTTGATATTCCACCGCTGTTCTAAACTATACCCTTAAAACAGCATCTTTATTTGTTTTCTGCATTCAAAACACCGCAAATAAAATCACCTTTGGCCTGAGTATATTTTATGCGGTCTTTCGAATACTCTTGTGAAAGCCTTATTTTTAATGCTCCATATTCGGCTGCAATAGCCTGATTTGACCTGAGTATATCCCGAAATCGTAATTCATTATTCTTGAAACCAGCCTTCACAAAATGCAAATGATGTGTCCTTGATCCGCGTCCATCACGTTTAATACACCATGTAAAATATGGAGGTACATTCTCATTGCCTAATGGCCGCCAGAAACAATCATATCCCTGCGGCTCTAGGACTTTTGGAATAATGATTCTACCCAGCTCTTCATCGTAAATTTCAATAACCATATCAACTATGGATTTAGCTGCAAGACCTGGTACAGCAGTAGACCCGAAATGTTCAATCCGGATGATTAAGTCTTCAGGCATACATTCATAGATATGTTGTTTTTCATGTTCAAAAAGATTGACCCAGCATGGATTATAAGCCTCAATTTCAACAGATTCTGCTGTTACACGCTTTATTTTTTCGTGAAGAGTCTCATTTATCATAAATCGACTAATGCCTTATAAAGATTTTTAAGGAACTATCCGCCTGCCCAGTATTGAAAGGCTATACTCTTCGCCATCCATTTCTGCGATATATGGCAGCCTGCCCCATTCTTCAAATCCAAATTTTTTGAACAACCCAATGCTCAATTCATTATGCGAAAAAATATAACCAACGACTGTTTTAAGTCCAAGTTTAGGAGTCAGCTCTATTGCTTCCTGCATAAGTCTTGTACCTACTCCATTTGAACAGTGAGCAGGATCAATATAAATACTTATTTCAGCTGTATAATCATAAGCAGGTCGCCCATAAAAAGATTCAAAACTTAACCAGCCGATAATTTGACCGCCTTCCTCATGAACTAAAAGAGGTCTTTTACCGGGAACATGTTTTTCAAACCACTCCCGTTTTTCCTCAACGCTCACTTTATCAGTATCTGCTGTCGCAAAACGGGTCGGGACCGCAGCATTATATATTTCTACGATACGAGATAAATCAATTCTCTCAGCGTCTCTCATTTCTTATTCTCCAAGCATTTATCCAATTCAAGCATAAATTAATTCTGATAAATCCTGTCATAGATGTCTACAAAAACAAGATGGCTGCCTGATTAAATCAGGCAGCCATCTCTATTTTAACTCTGAAACTGAATGCATTGGTAGGTACTGCGCTCAACTTCTATTATTTATATTATATATAATTAACCCAAAGGACTGTTCTCCACTAAATTCCAAATACCGCAAGGGCAGACATTAGCACAGAAGCCGCAGCCTATACATTTATCAGAATTAACAGCCATTTCAAAATCTTTGCCTTCAAGTGTCTTGCGAGAAATTGCAGTCTGCGGACAAACTGTTTCGCAAAGTCCGCAATCTCTACACGATCCACAGGATGAACATTCCTCAGCACACTGCTTCATGTCTGAGAACTCGGTAAGGCGAGGATCAAAATACTCCAGAGTCATTCTATTGTAATCAATTACCTCTTTAGCCTCAGCTGCCGGACGTTTTCCTGTGAAAATTTCGTCCAGAGTTTCAGCGGCATGACGACCATGACCGATGGCATGAGTCAACAGCCCGGGGCGTACAGCATCACCGATGGCGTATACACCGGGATCGGTAGTCTGATAATCTTCATTAACCACGATATGACCACGATCAAGAGCAATTGTGTCGGGCAGAAAATCAATATCAGGAGTATCACCGATAGACATAATAACTGTGTCAGCAGGCAAAACCTCGCCGGATTTTAGCAAAACACCTTCAGCGGTAATTTCCTGAGTGAAGCAGGGATAGCGGAATTTAGCTCCTGCTTTTTCTGCTTCATCCCTTTCTTTACCAAAAGCAGCAGGCTTTTGAATATCTATCAGTAGAATATCTTTAGCGCCCAAACGACCGCACTCAGTTGCCACGTCACAACCTACGTTACCAGCACCAATGATGACAACGCGCTCACCGACCTCAGCTTTACCTTTCATAACATCTTTAAGAAAGGTTAAAGCAGGCTTGAGACGTTCATGCCCCGGGATAGGTATAATACGTGGTTTCTGAGCACCAATCGCAAGTACTACAGCATCATTATTCTGCTTAAGCTCAGCAAAATCAGCAGCTGTAAGTTTTTTCTGCATATGAACATGAGGAATGACCTTTGCTACACGTTCAAGTTCTGCATCAACAACTTCTTTAGGGATACGGCTGGCAGGAATAGCGGATGAAATTTTACCACCCAGTTTCTCAGACATATCGTAGATAACAGCTTCATGGCCCTTCCTGCGAATCTGCCATGCAACAGAAATACCTGCTGCCCCACCGCCGATAACAGCAACTTTCTTGCCGGAAAGAGGCGGTAATTTGGGTGCAGGACTTTTCACGCCTTCACGTCCGAGCTTAGTGATATCCACGGAGAGCATTTCCTTAACCCCGCGGGTACATCCGTCCATGCACAGATTAGGACAAAGATAACCACACACTGTTGCCGGAAAAGGAGTGTAAGCCAGAGCGAGATCAACAGCTTCATCAACCAGACCGTCTCTAACAAGCTGCCAGCGTTTTTGAACCGGCATTCCTGTAGGACAAGATGACTGACATGGAGCCTGATATTTGCGATTTTCCCACACAGGAACAAATCTTCTGAGTTCTCCATTTGTAATAAGCGGAATAGGAGAACGATCAAGATCAGTAAGATCCCCGATAAGACCTCCCTGTCCAAGCTCGTTATCCCAAACATCAGAACGGAACTTAGACATGGAAAGACGAACTTTACCAGTCTTTTCAAAAGGAGTCTTGGCCCGGATAAGCTGCCATTCTTTTCTGTCCGTAAGAAGATCAAAAAGTTCTGATTTACCAATCTTAGCAAGATTTTCTTTAAGATTTTCTGTCAGCCATTCCCAATCAGCATCGCTTATCGGGGCAAGAATAGAGTCAGCAGTGGAAAATTCTCCATGCGGTCCACGGACAAAAATACGTCCGCCAACCATTCCAACACAGGGACGGAAACCGAGAACATTCTCCGTGTCCTGAGGATCATATCCACAGACAACGGCAGTACCCCCGGCCATAAATTCTGCAAAATAGTCACCTACAGAACCGAGTACCCAGAGCTCAGGAGGCTCAAAACGAGGGTTGGTTTTAGTCATGGTCATTGCGCGGGCACCTAAATCTCCCCCGATAATAACCTTGCCCTGCGCCATGGCGTTACAGGCTCCGTTGGAGCCATTGCCATGCACAATGATTTCAGCTCCCGCATTCAGCCAGCCAACATCATCGGAAACAGAGCCGTAAACGTTGATAACTGTTCCGGGGAATCCTTTTGAACCAAGACGTTGACCAGATGTTCCGATCACATCAATTTCAATAGGCTCTTCTTTTGAAATCCATAATCTTCCGCCAATGCCATGTTGACCCATGGCGTCTATTTCAAGCCTGCGGGCTCCATCTGCCACCGCTTTTTGAATCCGCTCCTCAAGGATACGGGATTCAACACGGGCGCCTTCTTCGAGGCCGCTTATGCATATTTTTTCTGTTGCCATTTTTTTTATCTCCCTGTCTTGACCCAAGAGTTACACCACGTACTTGATGCCGAGTCTGTCAGCAGCAGCGCGATCACTGATTCCAAGCGCATCGGACATTCCCACAGGAAGTGCGGATGAACGTCCGAGAGGTGCAATAATCTTTTTAATTTCAGTGTCAAAACTCAGATAGAAGTCAACAACCCTTTCGGCGACCTTTTCAGGATCAAGACGACGATAAAGTCTGGGATCCTGAGAAGTAATACCCTTAGGACAAACTCCGATGTTACAGACATTACAGCGGTCTTTTTCAGAACCGAGACAGCCTGCACCGGCCTGCATTACATACTTACCCACCTGTACAGCACTTGCACCAAGCATAATCAATGCAGCAGCGTTGGCTGCGAGGTTACCGGATTTACCGATACCGCCGCCTGCAATTAGAGGAAGCTCATTCTGCTTACCTATAGTAACCAATGCGTTGTAGCAGTCACGCAGATTGCTGGCGATAGGATGCCCCATATGGTTCATGGACACATTATAAGCTGCACCTGTTCCGCCGTCTTCGCCGTCAATGGCCAGACCTGCGGCGTAAGGGTTACGAGTCAGGTTGTTAAGGACAGCAAGAGATGTGGAGGAAGCTGAAATCTTCGGATAAACCGGAACTCTGAATCCCCAGGCCATACTCATGGACTGAATCATCTTAGCTACAGACTCCTCAATGGAATACTGGGTCTGATGAGTCGGGGGACTGGGGAGGCTCACGCGCTCAGGTACACCGCGAATTGCTGCGATAAGTTTGTTGACCTTATACCACATAAGCAATCCGCCATCGCCAGGCTTTGCGCCCTGTCCGTATTTGATCTCAATTGCACAGGGATCGACTTTCATTTCAGGAATGGCGTGAATAATTTCATCCCATCCAAAATAACCGGATGCAATCTGAAGGATTACATATTTGAGAAATCTGGAACGGAGCAATCTGGGAGGACATCCCCCTTCACCGGTGCTGATGCGTACAGGCATATTCATTTCTTCGTTCAGATAAGCAACCCCCATCTGAAGGCCTTCCCACATATTTGGGGAAAGAGCACCGAAAGACATACCACCGATGATCATCGGATAAATTTCACGAACAGGAGGTTTCCAGCCCTGTTCAGAATAAGTCTTAAGACTTTCTTCAGGAGACTGAACACGCCCCAGAAGAGTATTAAGCCGGAACTCATGACGCCCTGCATCAAGTGCGGGGTCAGTGAGCATGGAAATACGGATAAACTTAATCTGATCCAGCAATGACTCCCCGGAGTTTCTACGTCCGCCGCGTGTTCTAGGCTGCCCACCACGATTATTATGAAATTTCAGTGTATCTGAGGTCTCGTCTCGTTTAGGGCCTATGGCATTATTTGGACAGACAGTGTTGCACATGGAGCAACCGATGCACGCATATGCAGGATCTGTTTTCTGACGGATTCCATAAAAAATTGAATAACTGTTTTCCGCTTTAGTGCGTAATCCCGCAGGAGTCTTGATTTCACGTTTACGAAAAACTCCCAGCTCAATGGCGTTTACCGGGCAAACCGATGTACAGCGGCCGCACTGGGTACAAAGATCTTTGTCCCACTCAATTTGCCAAGGGAGATCCTTGACGCCTAAAGTTGACGGGGTAATTGGTCTTTCTGTGAGCATGTGCTTATCTCCTTGCAGTCGGGTCCGACAATTACTGTATCGAGGTGCATGGGCTGGAAATCTTTTGTACGGTCACGATCAGGAATAGCAGCATCAAGCCCGCATACTTCTGATGAAAATCCGTAGATTCCGTCTTTACCACCCACTATACCGGGGCGAAGTTTCTTACGATCCTGAGCCATAAACATGGAACCGTCATCGAGAGTTCCGATAATGCAGTTAGGACCGTCAATAGCCAGCTTACGGCATGACTTCTTGATGGTAGCCAGAAAATCACGATCAGGGTGGTCTTCAAGTTCAAGATCACTCAAAGGTGTGATTACATGCTTGTAGGCTCTGATATCAAGACCCAGACGTTTTGTAACAAAATGTGCGATATGAGTGAAAACAACAGAGTCGGACTGATAACCGGAGTAACCAAGCACACCTCTGGACTGCAGATATTCTTTAATGGGAATAAAGGCTGTATTCTCACCATTAGTCATAGATGCAACCCCTTCAATGAAGAAAGGATGGCAGGCGTACAGGTTGATTGCATAGTTTGTATTCTGCCTGCCCTGTGCCAAGATTCTACGAGCGTAAATATTTTTATTTGCATCGAGCTGGAGATATTCACCGATTTCAAGAGGATCTCCGACTTCTTTGACAATAATTGTATCAGGCCAAAAGGAGAAGACCATAATGTCTCCTTCTTCCTCGCCCATTTTTTTGAGATCAAGCCTCATCTGAACAAGTTTCTGACCCTGCTGGGCTTCAGTCAAATCATTCCAGCCTCTAGGTACTTTGTAGGCAATGGCTGCGTATGTACCACGAACAGGGGTTCCTGTCGGCGGTTCATGATCAGGGGTATACAGGATACTGTATTGTGACTTGAATCCATGGTCCATTGTATACTGTTCCAGTCTACGCAGACCGGATTCAGTAAAAATTCCGGATAGAATTGGACAGCCTTCAAATTCTTCTTCAAAACGTCCGCCCAATCCTCGTAGACAAAGCCCAACTCCGGAACCATCATGCCCTTCCTTCATTACATTAAGAGCGTTGATGGCCCGCATGGGTGAAATTGGATCGCGACTTGTAAGCGCAAATAAACGGCACATATTGTCTGCTCACTCCATGATTATAAGTTTACACCGATTGCAGCGGCTGAAACTGGCTTATACAGGTCGTTTCCCAGAAAGGTAAGTCCCGGTTAATTTTGACGTGGCCGCTGGCGGTGTGGCAGAAAAGTGTATCAGCCATGGTAGCTCTAATCAGCTATATTTCGAAGCATGCTTTAATGGATCTGATCATTTTTGACATTTTGAGTTCTTTCCACCTCTCAAAACCGACCCTGTAGCTGTTTCAGTGTTCTGAAGTTGACTCGAAATCAAGATAACAAAGGCATTTTTTGTAGATTAGAGCGATTCAGGAAGTAAAGCATGGCAGAAAGAAACAATTTTGGCAAACAAAAATACGAAAATGAAGTTTTTTAATAACAAGTGCCAGAATAAGAACTCTGCAAAACATCACCCAACTAGATGATATACAATTCTATCAGTCTAAAAAACTACTTTGAAATCGTAAATAAGTGGCCAGTTTAATTAACTATTTTTTTAATAAAACTTAATATCTGCACAATAAAAAAACTGTGTATTTTTATAATTAATCCCCTTTTATTACCAAGACGCAGGTTTGTATTTTATTTGTCAAAAAATACAAATGAACAGATATAAAAGGATTGGCAATACTTAATTTTTCACAAAACATTGCACACAAAATGATCTTCTCCCCCCTGTAAGCCCTAAGGCCACGCCATAAGGCTGCTTTAAAAGATAGACTCATCAGCAAATTTAACAATTTTGAAATACGGCACTAAAAAATACTCAAAAAAATACATTTTTGTAGGTTGTATTAAAGAGCTCAATGAATGCCAAAAAGTACGGCAAATAAATAAATTTTAATCTTCATAATTGCTCATTAAACTTGCAATGGACAATTTTATCAGGATATTATTCACGACATAACAGAATATATGACTAAAAATGGAGTAAAAATGGAACGTAAGAAAATTGAAAAAACATTTGAGGCTTACTTCGAAAAATACAAAAAGACTGAAGGGGATCGCAGTGCATGGTCAACAGTATGGCTTGAAACAAACAAGGCAGGAGTAATTGAGCTAAACATGACAAAATGCCCCAAAGGGACAACATTTAAAATATTTGTGAACAAAAAAAAAGAAGCGCAGGTTTTGGGCTGGGATGCTTATTTCGCAACAATGAACGAAATAACGGCCAAATACCCCGGCCTCTATGATGAGGATCGCATATTCAGCGAAATGGAATTTGCAATTTGATCTATTTAGAATCAGGATTTAAGCAGATAGGTTTCAAGCATCATCACCATCTGAAAAACAAGACGATCTTCACCTACGTCGGAATCAAAAATCACTGCACGATGCGAAACCTCTTCCACCAGCAGATGAACGAGTTCTACAGCAGCTTCAAGGTCACTAACTTTCAAAGCCTTCTGCTGTGAGCTCAAAAAATCATGTAATTTCTCGCGTATCCTGCGGTCACGCTCCCTGCCGATATCCGCTATTTCCTCATCAGTAGCTTCAAGAGCTATAACTTCACGGAAGAACATCCGGTTACTGCGATGGGACTCAACTGAATAAACACCGAGCATACGCATTACCTCCCGCAATGATTTCCCCTCATCAAGCATGGCCTGAGCCTTGGCGAAAATATCGAAACTCATCTGCCCTTGGAGCATATTAACCACTTCAATGAATATGGCCTTCTTATTCTTGAAGTAACGGTAGACCGACCCAGTCGCTACACCGGCAGCAGCAGCGATATTTTTGGTATTGGCCACTGTGTACCCCTTATCGGAAAACACAGTCAGAGCCGCCTCCAAAATATCATTTCTGGTCACATCGGCACGTTCCTGTACTGTATCGAAGTTTCCATGCTTGCGAATCATTTACTACCCTTACTTATTCAAATATGCCCTGCGCCCCATGAATGATGTAGGCAGAATTTCAATCATAAAGCCGATCTCAGCGGCTAGCTTCAACTCTTGTGCAAACAAATCAGCCCTTACATGATTGCGTGGCTCAGTAAAGAAAAAACCGCCTCCGGGCAGCAGAACATCATATATTTGCTGCAAAGCTTTGCGGCAATCAGGAGTTTCGTGAATCACATTCCCGGCAACCACAAAATCAACCTTACTAGGATAACCGATACCGTTCGCGCTGCATTGGTGCGGGGTTATTCTTCCGGCCACTCCTGCCCTCCTCGCCTTTTTCATGGCGATCTTGAGCATCTTCTCCTGCAAATCGACAGCCACAACTACTCCAGTCTCTCCCACGAGCTTTGCTGCGCCTATAGAATAGTGCCCTAATCCACATCCGAAATCGAGCACTTTCATACCCGGGCCTACCCATTTTTCCAATGCTTTTTCCGCCGGATCGATCATCCGGCGCAATTTGTTGTCAAAAGCATAAGCGACCCACCATGGGCAGACATGCATTTCTTCATTATTAGTCGTAGTCTTTGCCATAGTTATTTTTCTCCGTTTTTTTAATAAAATGAACTAAAGTTCATTTTTAGTCAATAAATTATATGAACCTTAGTTCATTTTAAATACAAACAGAACTAAGAGTCTAAAATAAATAAAAATAGCCGGAATCATAATTATCTGATTCCGGCTGAGAATGTACTTATATCTGTCTTGGACTAGACTAAAAAACGGCTAAGCTGTTTCATATCAATCCCCATGGAAGCAGGAAAAGGCTGACGCAGGACTTTCAATTCTCTACCATCATCACTACAGGATGCCAGATCAACACATTCTGAAATGATTGGTTGCATCCTATGGTTAAAGAGAATCTTAACTTTAGGCTTTAAAGGAAATGCCTCATTTGTTTCAAGAACAATTGCATACCGTTTGTCTTCAAGCTGAACCATGGAACCTGGAGGGTAAACACCCATAATCCTGATAAAAATATTAAAATATTCTGGATCAAAGTCAGTACCCTTCCACTTGAACATAAGACTTAAGCTTTTTGCAGGAGTCATGGCTTGTTTATAAACCCGAACACTGGTTAATGCATCATAGACATCGCAAATTGCGATTATCCGTGCAAATTTATGAATTTCATCACCCTTAATTTTTTGGGGATAACCTTTTCCGTCATATCTTTCATGATGCTCAAAAACTCCACATAGCACATCTTCACTAAGACCTTTAATATTACTTAAAACTTTAAGCCCTTGCAACGAATGTCCCTTCATCGTTTCGAACTCAGAATCAGTAAGTTTGCCGGGTTTATTAAGCAAGGTGTTAGAAATACGCCCCTTTCCGACATCATGAAACATAGCTGCAAGCCCCAGATCCTTGAGTTCATCGCTATCAAGGCCAAGAGCTTTTCCAAGCAAGAGAGAGTAGAGGTTTACATTTATACAGTGCGTAAATGTATATTCATCATAACTTTTCAAAAAAGCCAGTGTAATCGCTGCAGATTCGTTGGTAGAGATACTTTCAATAACCTGCCCTATTATCGGTTCTGCTTCAGCTATATTTATTTCTTTTCCATTTCGTACATCATCAATAAATTTACGGGCGTAGTCTAACGCATCTTCGTGAATTCTACGCGCCGCTGGAAGAGCTTCAGCCAAGTCAGCAGCGGCAGTAGCCGCACTGCGAACAGAATGATCATTCTTAATCTTCTTCTCAAAAATTTTATCTGTTAAAATTTCCACCTGCTCAGTTTCTTCAGGCAAATACTTTGCAATATCATCATAGGTCTCGACAAAACGGCCGACCGCAACAAACGGGTCATGAAAGGTTCCGCAACCGTAGCCATGCACGAACATACCAGGTTTAACATCTCTTTTTTTAATTGAACGGATCTCACTGGTCACTATACGCCTCCCTGACTGCATCTAAAAAAGTATACGGTCACACTTCATTTAAATTCGTAAATAAATATTAATTTTGCTCAAATGATAATAAAAATTGTTGCTTAAACAATTATAATTTTATTACCTAGAAGGTATTGACTTATTATTTTGTAGAATTAAAATATGATATCAACATTTTGCAAATTTTAGAAAAGATAACCTCTGCCAAGAATTGAATGGTAAAGAAGCAACTTGACCAAGCGGCAAGGATGTTCTAGGCAGATTTATACGCACCAATATTGCCCTGTACCCCGCAGCTTCACTTTCGGGAAATATGTTCCTGTTAGTGGCTGCATTTTTATTGACAACGACGGAATAATTTGAGGTTTATGGAATGAGCAACATCCCCATTTCAAAAGAAGGCTTTGACAAGTTAAAGAAAGAGCTGGCCCAGCTCAAAAAAGAACGTCCAGAAGTAATTCAGGCTATTAAAGAAGCCCGTGAAGAAGGCGACCTGAAAGAAAACGGCGGCTACCATGCTGCACGCGAAAGACAGGGAATGCTTGAAGCAAAAATCAATTATATTGAATCACGCATCCCCCAGTTTAATGTTATCGATATGTCTACACTTGGTGGCCCTAAAGTAACATTTGGTGCCACTGTAAAACTCGAAGATATCGAAACCGGTGACGAGAAAACCTATATCATCATGGGACCTGATGAAAGCGATTTCAAAAAAGGAATTATCTCCATTGAATCCCCTGTAGGTAAGGCGCTTTTAGGTAAAGAAGAAGGTGATGAGGTCATCGTTAATGCCCCCCGTGGCAAAATCGAATACGGCATTGTTTCTATTGAATTTAATGGAGCTGCATAATAGCAGTTCAACTTTTCCGTTGCCAACAGACAGGGCTTACGGGCTTAGAAACTAAATAATTCAGACGGGGATGCGCTTTTAGCGCATTCCCGTTTTTTAATATTGTGACAAACAGATGAACAACTCCCAAAACAATCCAGAGCTGAATAGTTCAGGTTTCTGTACCGTATGCAATACCACCCACACTTTAAGTGCGTCTATAGCCGTTCCTCATTGCCATAACCTGATAAATAAATTTGATAAATTCGGACGGATTGATTTTGATTCATGCGATAGTCAGTCAGACCACTCTTTTTCTACTGACTATCTATTCGGAAAAGCTAGGGGGCAGATGTTCGGAGTCATGGTTTATCTGGATACTGCCGGAAAAACTCACACAGCCAAAGCTTTTTCAGGCCAATATAACGGGAAATGGCAGGCTAACGGCTGGGTTCCACCTATTATTGATGTGAAAGAGTTCGACGAACTGACGGGTTCCACCGAGCGTAAGATTAAAAGTATCGGACGGGAAATGGACAAAATATCCAAAGAAACTCCAGAACATCATGAACTGGGTATGGAACGCAAAAAATTATCAAGGGAGCTGATGCGTAAAATACACGCCATATACCGAATCAAAAACTTTAACGGTGAGACAAGAAGTATACCTGAAATTGTAAATAATAATAAAGGCATCCCAACTGGAACAGGAGATTGCTGTGCTCCAAAGCTGCTCAATTATGCAGCCCGCAATAATCTGATACCTATTTCCATCGCCGAATTTTATTATGGTAAAGAGAATCGTTCGGGTACTAAAATCCATAAGAATTTCTACCCGTCATGTTCAGATAAATGCGGATTAATTCTCGGTTATATGCTTTGCGGATTAAGTTAATTCTATTTTGAATTTTCTCTATCAAATCATACAAGTTACAGTTAGTATTGAAATAGAGGTACATAAAATGTCAAAAATAAATATAATCGGAAAAGCCAGCACCCTATTTTTATCTTTATCAATACTGCTTTCCATTGGATGTGCTAACCACGTCCCAAGCATGAAAACAGATTACAGTTCTGCCATGAATACTAAATGGGTGCTGGAAGACATCGACGGGCATGGTATAACTGACTTCGCCCATATCTGGCTCAGATTCGATGGTGACAGAAAAATATACGGGTCCGGTGGGTGTAATAATTTCCGAAGCAACTACTTCATTGAAAATAACGAGTTTAAAACACAGCCTTTTGCGATGACAAGAAAAGCATGCTCTCCATCACTCAACATCCAAGAATCCAAATTCATGCAAGCTCTTAGAAACATCCGGACCATGCATACACAAGACAACATACTCTACATGACCGGCAGCACTCATAAACTTCGCTTTTCAAAAAAATAACTACCTTTAAATACTATTCAAGACAGGTAATTAAGAGAATATGAAGCCAGAGAACAACTTATGTTCCCCATATATTTTGGAACAGCACGAGAAGTTAAAGAAGAAGTTCTCACTGACTTTTCTAAACTCCCTGCCCCATGTGACATTCTTTGTAAACAGACAAAGAGAAATTGTACTTTACAATCAAGCATTCATGGAAATCCTAAATGAGCATCTAAAAGGAAGAATTCTTGGAAGCTATCCAGGAGATTTGTTACAATGTACAAATGCCCTCAAATTTAATTGTGGAGAATCCTTATCCTGCGCTCAATGTGGAGCGAATAAGGCTATGCTGTCAGCTTTTGCAGGACATAAAGTGACAGAAGAGTGCATGCTGCTCTCTGAGTCAGACGGTGTAATGAATTCGCACACGTTTATGGTTCACTCATCTCCTATGACTATCGATGACGAGTCCTATGCTATTATTCACCTTACCGACATAACTGATCGTAAGAATAAAGAAATCATGGAAAAGATATTCCTCCACGATTTAATGAATGCGGTAAACGGAATAACCTGTGCTGGAAATCTGCTGAAAGAAAAAACATCGCCTGAAACCATTAATGAACTGGCTGGTATGGTGGTAGACAGAGCCGGATTGATGGTTAATGAAATTAATGCCCATCGCCTGTTTATTTCTGCCGAAAACAAACAGCTTAAGCTTCAATATGAGACTGTGGATGCACGAAAAACAATCGATTCTGTTTGCACTTTTTTTGCCAACAGCAGTATAGTAAAAAAACTGAATATAACCATATCTCAAAAAGTTGATGAATTTAAAATTGTCACAGACCAAAGAATTCTTTATCGTATTCTTGAAAATCTAATCAAGAATGCACTTGAAAGCTCTCCTGAACATAAAACGATCACAGTAAAAGCGAGCAGAGACAAGGAGTTTGCGACTTTCTGCATAAGTAATGAAAAGACTATTCAAAGAACAGTAGCAAGTCAGATATTCAAAAGGTCATTCTCGACCAAAGGCACAGGACGAGGACTTGGAACATATAGCGTAAAACTGTTCACAGAAAATTATCTTTCCGGTAAAGTCTGGTTTGATTCATCTGAAGAGGAAGGAACAAATTTTTACGTCAAACTCCCCTTAATGCCACATTAGATTTGGATCAGAAAAGCATCCATTTTCCTATTCTAATAAAGGAGAATAAAATGTTCAGTAGTAGCCGAAAATTAAGTGCCTATACTGCCCTTGCAGGACTTATCATTATAGCTTTAATTGTACTTTTTTATCAATCCTTCGACCTACCAATTGCAAAGGCAGCCCATATCCTGAAAGGAACCTTTGCAGTGACCATAGGTACTTTTATCAGTGATCTTGCCTCACAACACATAATCCAGACTATCTCATTTATTACACTGATTGCAGGCTCTATTGATACGATGCTCTACGGATTTAGTACCCGCTCAAAAGCATTACTGTTAATTGCTCTTTCTACTATCACAGCAATGCTGATCGGAGATGAGCTGAAATGGTTTTTCGGACGTTTCAGACCTCCAGTTTACTTCAAAAACGGATCATATGGTTTCACTTGGTTTTCTGACCGCTATCTGCAAAATTCATTTCCATCCGGGCACTCTCTGCGAGCTTTCTCCGTTGCTACATCCATAGCTCTGCTTTTACCAAGGAAAAAGTATATTCCGCTGTTAATAGCAGCTCTGATAGCCATCAGCCGTGTCATTGTCGGTAAGCATTATCCTGCAGATATAATATTCGGAAGTTTTATAGGGGCAACTTGCGCCGTCTGGTCATACTATTTTATTTTTCAGCGGAACAGTAAAAACGAGTAAAAACTCTCCAGATGACTTTTCAGATAAGCTAATTTCATAAACGCTTTCCCAATAGCAGCAAAGGCAAATTAAACGATACTAGTTAATAAAAACTAAAAAGAGCCGTACAGATTTAGAAATCTGCACGGCTCTTTTCTTTACTTAATAATTATCAAATATATGCCGAACATTCGCAGGTACCCCATTTAAGAAGACTATTCCTTCTGATCTGTATCCGAATGACCATCTTTCAACTTATTCGTTTTTTGCTGTATATTTGAAAGCAGTACAAAGAACAGTGGGACAAAAAGCACGCCGAGAATAGTTGCTGCAATCATGCCGGAAAAAACGGAAGTTCCAAGCGCATGTCGGCTTGAAGATCCTGCCCCCTGCGCGATTACCAAGGGAACGACACCAAGGATAAAAGCAAATGAGGTCATGAGAATCGGACGAAAACGAACATGTGCAGCTTCTACAGCCGCCTCAATCAACGTCATTCCGTGCTCATGTTTCTGCCTTGCAAATTCTACGATCAGAATAGCATTCTTAGCCGCCAGTCCAACCAGCATAATGAGCCCGATCTGTGCATACACGTTGTTATCAAGCCCTCGTAGAAACTGTCCTGAAATTGCACCGAAAACACCAAGCGGCACAGCAAAAACAATCGCCAGCGGAATAATCCAGCTCTCGTATTGCGCGGCAAGTACAAGAAAAACCATTAGAACCGCAAGGGCAAAAATGACTATAATCTCACCACCGGATTTCTTTTCCTGATAGGCAATGTTGGTCCAGTCAAAACCATAACCTCTGGGTAAAGTTTTACGGGCAATTTCTTCCATGAGTGCTATGCCCTGTCCAGTACTATAACCAGGAGCTGTCGCAGCTGTTATCTCAATTGTTCTGAACAGGTTATATCGCTGAATATATTCCGGACCATAAATTTTCTTCTGATTAAGAAGAGTTGTCAGGGGAATCATTTTGCCTGTGTTACTTCGTACATAGAAATTGGCCACATCATCAGGGCTTTTTCTAAACTGAGCATCAGCCTGTGCCATTACGCGGAATGTCCTGCCGTATTTGTTAAAGTCGTTAATATAGTACCCACCAAGGAAAGTCTGCATGGCACTGAAAACTTCATTAAGTGGAATACCAAGTTTCTGAACCTTGTCACGGTCAACATCTACATATAGCTGTGGAACGTTTGCACTGAAAGTGGTGAAAATACCTGTTAATTCTGGGTGCTTATACAGTTCAGCCATATAATCTGATGCAACTTGCGAAAGATCTTCAATGCTTCCGCCACTACGATCCTGCAATTCAAACTGCAATCCCCCAGTTGAACCGATACCGTTGATAGGCGGAGGGTTGAAGCAGATAATTCTGGCTTCCTGAATACCCATGAGCTCTTTCTGCACTTTCTGCAAAATAGAATTTACATTTAAAGAAGGGTCCTTACGGGCATCCCAAGGTTCAAGAATAGCGAACAAAGTGGATGTATAGGATGAGTATGCTGCAGTAATAAGGTTAAAACCGCCAAGCGTAAAATAGTCTTTAACTCCGGCTTCTTTCGCAAGAATTGCCTCAACCTTTTTAACAACTGCGTCAGAGCGTTCAAGCGACGCCCCTTCCGGCAGCTGTACATTGATCATGAAATAGCCCTGGTCTTCATTTGGAACAAATCCGGTCGGGACCGTATTAAATAGAGTATACGCGCCAACCATGAGCGCGGCAAAAACGCCCAGAGCTAAAACCGATTTCCTGATTATGAGTTTTACACCTGAAGTATAGCCGGAAGTTACTGCGCTGAAGTACTTATTAAACAGCCTGAAAAAAGATCCCAAAGGACCGCGCATTTCATGCTGAGGGCGAAGCAGCAAGGCAGACATTGCTGGAGAAAAAGTCAAAGCATTAATTGAAGAAATGGCCACAGAAACGGCAAGTGTCAAAGCAAACTGTTTATATAGCTGCCCTGTAATACCTCCCATGAAAGCAACAGGAACAAATACGGCAATAAGTACTGCCGTTGTTGCTACAATAGGTCCTGAAACTTCCTTCATGGCCGCTTTTGTCGCCGCTTTTGGGTCCATACCCAGCTCATCTATTTTTAACTGCACAGCCTCAACCACAACAATGGCATCATCGACAACAATACCAATGGCCAGAACCATACCAAAAAGAGTCAGCGTATTAATGGAAAAACCAAGCACCTGAAAAAAAGCAAAAGTTCCGACAAGTGACACTGGTACCGCAATCATCGGAACAATGGTTGCCCGCAAATTCTGCAAAAAGATAAAAACAACAATAAAAACCAGCGCCATCGCTTCGTAAAGAGTTTGCAGAACTTCATCAATTGAGGCGGTTACAAACAGAGTTGTGTCATACGGAATGTCATATTTCATCCCTGTCGGAAAATACCCTGAAAGATCTTTCATTGTTGATCTGACACTTTTAACAATATCAAGCGCATTTGCACCGGGGAGCTGATAAATAAGTAACATTGCCGCTTCAGATTTACCCTGTCTACCGAATGCGGAATAAGACTTAGATCCCATCTCGACACGGGCTATATCGCGGATTCGAACTGTGCTGCCGTCAGGTAGAGCTTTGATTATAATATTTCCGAATTCCTCAGGTTCGCTAAGACGCCCTTTAACCCTGACTGTAAGCTGGAACTGCTGCCCTGCTGAAGCAGGAGGCTGACCCACCTGTCCGGCTGGCGCCTGCAGGTTCTGCTCCTGTACAGCTTTAACCACATCATCAGATGTGATAGACATACGCGCCATCTTATCGGGATTAAGCCAGATACGCATACCATAGTCCTGATCACCGAAAAGGGAGACACTACCAACCCCTGGAATACGGGAAAGTGCATCAAAAAGATTAATCTTGGCATAGTTGTTAAGAAACAGAGAATCAAAAACACCGTCAGGAGAAAGGAGGCTAACCACGCAGATCATACTTGGAGATTGTTTCTTAACTGAAACGCCGGACTTGGTTACTTCAGCTGGAAGCTGTGGAGTGGCAAGACTGACTCTGTTCTGAACATCGACGGTAGCAAGCTCTAAGTCACGGCCAAGATCAAAAGTAACATTAAGAACCATGCGCCCATCGTTTGAACTGATTGAGTTCATATACAGCATATCCTGTGCGCCGTTGACCTGCTCTTCAATTGGAGTGGCAACAGTCTGCTCAACAACATCTGCGCTGGCACCTGTATAAACAGTTGAAATCTGTACTGTGGGCGGAGCTATCTCAGGATATTGAGCGATTGGCAGAGTAAAAATACTAAGCAATCCCACCATAGTAATTATTATAGAGATAACTGAAGAGAAAATGGGTCTGTCGATAAAGAAATTGACCATGACGACTTCCTGTATTAGCTGGGCAAAAAAATTATCTCCCTACGAGCGCAGGGAGATTTATTCAGATCAAATAATTGAATTACTCTACCTGGTTAGCTGAGGTAGCATTTTCAACCTTGGGAACAACTAAAATTCCAGGACGAATTTTGTTTACACCGTCTGCAATAATAAGTTCTCCAGCACTGATCCCCTTAGTGATAACTGTATCACTATCATTAGAATAATCCTGCACGACTGGTTTCTCAACAACCGTTCCGTTCGAAGAAACGGTCAACAGAGATTTACGGCCCTGCACATCAAGAACAGCGCGAGTTGGAACGACCAGAGCATGGTCATACGTTTTGAGCAAAGCCACTATCTTGGCATACTGACCATCACGCAGAATTCTTTCAGGATTGGGAAATTCAGCGCGAAGACCTAATGTTCCCGTAGAAGAATCTACAGCCCGATCGGCCATATTGAATGTCCCGTTGTGTGCATAAAATTTTCCGTCAGCCAGAATAATCTGCAGATTATCGCTTCTAGGAGGAAGTCCTTTTTCTCGGCGGGCATCCATTTCTCTTACAGCAACAAGATATTCTTTCTCGGGAATACTGAAGTTAACATATACAGGATCAACAGTTGAAATAGTCGCCATCACAGTAGATTCTTTTGCGATCAGCGCACCATGGTCGACCTGAGTACGTCCAATAATCCCAGTCATAGGTGCATGTATCTTAGTAAAACCAAGATTAATCTTTGCATCTGCAACTTGAGACTTGGCTGTTCTTACATTTGCTTCAAGAACCTGTTTATCTGTAATTTTTGAATCATACTCTTCCCGGCTCACAGCACCCTGCTCAAAAAGAGCCTTGAACCTTTTATAATCCTTTAAAGCTTTACTGAGAGAAGCCTTGCTGCTGGCAAGTTCGGCTTCCGCTTTTTTTAAGGCTTCGATATATGGTCGATCATCTATGACAAAAAGAAGTTGTCCTTCTTCTACAACCTGCCCCTCTTCAAAGTGCCGCTCTTCAAGATGCCCCTGAACCCGGGAACGAATTTCAACAGTTTTAATAGCTTGAATCTGGGCAACGTATTCACCCATGATCGGAAATTTTACTTCTTTAACTTCAAAAACCTTCACAGGCATAGCTTGAGCTTTTACCTTTGCTTTACTATCATCTCCTATACAACCGCTGATGACCGCAACAAGGAACAAAAGCGAGCACAAGAATAAAACTTTTCCCACATATACATTTTTATCCACCAAATTTATTACACTCACCAGTGCCCCCTTAATATAACTTCAAATTGATAAGGCCATCATACGTAGATAGCTATCTGTCAACATATGCTCATCAAAAAAACCAACGAGACACTAACTGAATACTACTTCAATAAAAAGCAAATTATTCATATCCAACAAAAGCAGCCACTAGATATCATTTTTTAATGATGTAATTTATCCTTAATTTGAATAATTGCTTTTGGAATCTCCACTGCAGCAAGGCTTTTAAGTTGTCCATACTCAGCTTTAAATTCAGAATTTGGATAATTTCTATCTACAAGACTGGAAGAATAGAGACTGGGAATAGAATTCAAAACAACGCACACTATATCAAAAAGACATTTATCACACTGACAAAATTCAACTTCCTTCTTATCAATAAAAGATTTCAACTCATCATAGACAGCAAGTTCCGACAAATTAACAATCTCACCGGATTTAAAGAACTCATCTCGTGTCAACATCTTTCACTCCTATGTTCTATGCAATTACAATCGTGATACTTTTGCTTCATCATATAACATTACTAAGATGATTTAAAGCCAATTTCAAAAATTTCAGCATAAAATAATCGGCTTGAACAGTAAATCTCAGCTCAACAGAAATAAAAATCATCATTTATTTTCACAAATGACTTTGTTACGACCAGAAGCCTTGGCTCCATAAAGCAACTCATCTGCGCAGCTTATCATACTCTCTAGGCTATTCCCTTTGACCGCAGTAGCCCCGATTGAGACAGTAAATGAAATTCTTTCACTATTGTATTCCACGCTGGATTTCTCTACTGCCCGCCTGAAATCATCAAGAAAAACATATAAATCATTTTTTGAAACACTGTCTAAAAGGACTATGAATTCCTCCCCTCCAAACCTCGCGACAAGACCTCTATCTGCAACGTAATTAAACAGTTTACGGGAGAAAATTTTGAGCACAGCATCCCCTGCATCATGACCATATGTATCGTTAACATGCTTGAAATTATCAATATCCATAATAGCAAGACATAGATCATGGTCCAACGATGTAAACTCATTGTATAGTGGATTTGCATACTCGAAAAAATAACGCCTGTTCCATATACCTGTCAGAAAATCTCTATTCGCTAGATCACGTGATTCAGCAATCAGTTCAAGAGATTCAAGGTTAGAATTAACCCGACAAAAAATTTCTTCTACACTGGCACTTTTGTGTATAAAATCATTGGCTCCGGTCTTTAGAAATAAAGGAGCTGTGCGAGAATTGGAATCAGATGAAAGAACTATAATGCTAAGTTCGTCCATACGCTTAATAGACCGTAAATGGGCTGTAAGCCTTATTCCATCCATTTGCGGCATGGCATAATCGGTGAGAACCAATTTTATATCAGGATTTTTATAAAATATTTTACATGCTTCTTTACCATCTGAAGCAGTAAGAACGGTTAACCCCTGCCTCCTTAAAATATTAGAAATCCAATTTCGTACGGCAGAGGAATCATCCACCACCATAATCTTCAACCCCTTATTCTTATGAATGCGGCGTACTATTCTGGCTATGTACTCAGCATGTTCATTTTTCTTAAGCACATAATCCACTATATCTTTCTTGAAAATATCATTTAATATTTCATCGTCTAGAGAAGAAGTAACTGCAATTGTGGGAACGTCATTTTCTAATAAGAGATCAATACCTTTACCTGAACTTACTCCTTCTAAAACGATGCTGCTTAAAGCAATAAAATAATCATTATGAGCGATCAGTTCCTTGGCTTCATCGTATGTATAGGCCAGGTCACATAAGAATCCTTCCTGCTTCAATATATATTCAATAAAAGAAGCCGTTACTTTACTGGAATCAACAATTAAAACCTTGTCCACTATTTTGCTCCCAAACAACTTTTAACTTTGCGCCTTAGTTCTATTTATATAGTTTAAATAAAAAATACATTATTTATATGTATATTACTTTCTCCATTGTGTAATATTAATCTCTGACGCAAGTATCACAACCGCAGACAGCATATTTCACATCTGCCCGGTTTTGACCGAAAAGTAATTTTATTTTCTTACGTAACTCAGTAAGCAGTTCAGGATCTACATCGGCAGCTGGACACTCAACCCCCATATTAGTCAGGCAAAAAGTATGAACAGGATTAATACCTATTTTTTCGAGCATCTTCTTTGAACAGACCTTATCACACCCGTCAATAACTATAAGATCATGAACCTTACCAGCATCTTCCACGCAATCCTCCTTCCCGGCCCCCACACCAGCCAGGCACACCATCTTTGCAAATCCACTCTTGTTAAGCTCAACAGCAAGGTTATTTGCGGCCTGTCCAGAACTTGAACCTCCCGAACAACTTAAAACCATAAAACCTGTTTCGTACTTCTCCTCCATAAACAAATCCTCCTGATATTATTTATCTGATTTCTTATTACCATAAATATTAAACAGAAAAAACTTTTCGACAAGAAAAACCCGCAGAGTCAGTAATGACGCTGCGGGCATATATAGACGTTATCAAGAATAGCCTAATAATATCTTTAAGATAATTGCTTCCGAAAAGAACCCTTTGTGTAAATTCTGCCAGATACAAAATACAGCAGGGAATGTAACAAATCATTTTTTATGCGTTATGTCTTCCGCACTCCATCTTCCATTCTCTTACAGCCTCGCGAACCTCATCATACCGAGCACTTTCTTTGTTATAATGTTCTGCAAAAACATGCAGACTGGTACCACCACGAGGAGAGAAAATACCTTTTACGCGCATCCACAGAGGTGAAAGCCTATCTACAAAATGGTCAAGCATGTTATTTGTAATAGTTTCCATAAAAGACTGATGATTGCGGTATGACCCCATGTAAAGTTTGAAACTCTTTGACTCAACACAAACTTCATCGGGAATATACTCAATAATGATATTGGCGAAATCAGGCTGTCCAGTTACTGGACATAAAGATGTATATTCAGGAAATTCAATACTGATAATGTAGTTACGTTCCGGAAAATTATTCGGGAAAGTTTCAAGTATCTCAGGAGACGGGGTGTCATAATTGTACTTTGTTGCTCCGGCTTTCCCAAGAGAAACTAACGATTCTGTATTATCCTGACTTTTAGTTGTCTTCACAATTCTTCTCCATGTATTTGCTACAGCAGCCATCTGCTGTTAACTATTTTAATTTTGGGCTGATAACAGGTTGCAACACAAAAGAAAACTACGCAAGTACTACAAAAATAAATTTGCACTCTAAATTATGCTTTGACTTCCATCCAAAATGCAGGCAGGCCATTTCTGACATAAATTAATACCCCGAAACAGAACTGCCGAGGCATAAGACTTTCTCCCTTTTGCTTGTGCCGGGGAGGCTCTGTTTCATGACAAGAATCTTCAACACAAGGGAATCAAATGCTCTCTTCTACTTTTGAACGCAAAGCGTTCACTCTACTCACGGGTCTTTTCATAAGCTCGCTGGTCATTGCTGCGGTGGTCTCCACCAAAATAATCAACATCTTCGGCTTTTATGCTCCGGCAGGCGTTCTTGCATATTCAGTTACCTTTATTGTTTCTGATATCATCAGCGAAATCTGGGGAAAAGAACGGGCGAATGAAGTCATTCATTGCGGGTTCATTGCACTTATCACAGCCATCATTCTTTCATGGACAGCTTTACACTGGGCCTCAGCTCCTTTCTGGCACGGTCAGGAAGGCTTTGCCAGCGTCCTTGCAAGTACTCCCAGAATTGTCCTGGCATCTCTCATAGCCTATCTTGTCAGTCAGACACATGACGTATGGCTTTTTCATATGCTACGCCAGAAAACAGATGGCTCACACCTATGGCTGCGCAACAACCTCTCGACAGTAATCTCACAACTAATTGATTCCACTATCTTTGTGACTATTGCCTTTTACGGAGTCATGCCGGTGACAGATATTATCATTGGTCAGTGGTTTGCAAAGGTAGCTATAGCCCTGATCGATACCCCGTTTGTCTACTTAGGAGTTTCCATTTTAAGACAAAAGACAGCCTTTGCCACTGCCTCATAAAGACTCATCCTATTCCAGAATTAGATCTTAATATCTAAAAACATACGGTTGAAAGCTACGCAAACAAATCTGTAGCTTTCAACCTTTTTTTGACCATAACAGCGTATACATTGATAATTACTGCATACGCCTCATAAGATAATATACTTCTTTAAGTCTCTATCCAGCGTTACTTTTTCTAAAAAATTTTGATATGGTTAGCTAAACCTACACTAAATGGTGACATAAACATGGGTTCAGTTAAAAAAAATAAATATCTCCTGACAATTTTCGTAGCATTATTCTTATGCCTTACAGTTCGCCCTGTTTTTGCAGGAAAATACTACTCACTGGAAGAATTTATACAGGAAAACCCAAATGAAGAAGTTAAATTAAAAAGCTTTAACAGACTGGTGAAGAGGAATATTGTAGCAAAAATCAAGAATAACCTGAAAGTCAAAATATCAATTGTTTATCCCGGAAATCAAATCTCAGACTATTGGCGAAGAAGTTATAAAGCCTTTGACAAAAGAATTAAACAGTATGGAATAAAGACAGAAATAAACTCCTTCTTCATGAGCCCGACAGACCCGTTACACATCCAGAGAAAAATACTAAAACAAGCCTTAAAAACAAATCCGGACTATCTGATATTCACCCTCGATGCTTTGCGTCATCAGCGCATGATTGAGCCATTATTAATCCGAAATAAACCGCGTGTGATATTACAAAATATTACGACACCTCTAAAAGCTTGGAATGATAAACAGCCTCTCATGTATATTGGCTTTGACCATGAGACAGGTTCTATCAAACTTGCTCAACAGTATGCCAACAAAACCGGAGGAAAAGGTAAATACGCAGTTCTTCTCCCAAGTCCAGGCTATCTAAGCGAAGAAAGAGGTAAATCATTTACAACATGGCTTGATGCAAACACAGAACTTGAACTTGTTACAGTTTATCAGACCGGTATAAATAAACAGAAGTCGCGTAGAGCAACACTTAAAATAGTTAAAGAGCATCCTGATATCAGTTTCATATATGCATGTTCTACAGACATTGCTCTCGGCGCGGTTGAAGCATTGAAAGAAAAATCTCTACTTGGTAAGATTATGGTTAACGGTTGGGGAGGAGGCTCCCCTGAGCTGCAGGCAATTAAAAATGGAGAACTTGATTTCACGATAATGCGCATAAATGATGACAATGGTATTGCTATGGCAGATGCAATAATTTTGGACCTGCTTGGGCAGACCAAAAGACTTCCTCTCATTTACTCAGGAAGACTGATGCTTATTGGAAAAGACATTGACCCCATAAATCTTGAACAATTGCAAAGAGAAAGTTTTCGCTACTCTGGCTTTTCCGGTAAAGACTAATGTATAAATATCCCCAAAGAACATTAGGGCTGACAGCGCAGCTTTTAATTCCCATGCTTGCACTGGTCATGGTTATGGGGATTTTTATTTTCTCATGGTCATTCTATCTGTCCAAAACAACGTTAGAAGATGAATTGAAAATTGATCTAGACAAGACAGAGACTATCATCGATCTGGCAATGAGTAACACTCTGACAGACATGACAGACGACCTTATAGAAATGACTGTCACTCCCGAATTTAAAAGAGCAGCTAAAAACAATGATTCTGAATACATCAGTCAAAAAATGTATGACTTCATGAGTTCACGCCAAGGGTATCTGTTAGATGTTCTTTCTATATATAAAAACGGCAAAAACTGGATAGAGGAAGGAAGCATTGAACTTCCTATGCTCCAACTACGCAACAGCTTCAATAACAATATAAACACGACCCCGACATGGGCCCATATTTCATACAGATCACTGGAGAAGTTACAAACAATATTGTTTTGTGCTATACCAATATTTGACGAGCAAACAGGGGAAATCACGGGCATTCTATATGGAGGGATTGATCTTAATTCGAATGTATCCTTTATCGATATGTTAAAGAAAGTTTCTTCTTCAATTGATGCAGCACTCTTTAGCCGAAACCGCCTCATTATTTCAAGCTCTAATCCCTCCAAAGAAACTATGAAAAAGCTTCTCGACTGGGCAGGAGAAGTTAAACAAAATCAATTCAAGATTTATGATAATCTGGTATATTCCACAGTACAGCTAATGCCACAGCAATCAGGCACCCCTTTGTTTTTCACGTTCTCAAGAAAAAACCCATCATTCCAGTCACTCAAAAAAAATTATATGAAAAACCTTGGGATACTGCTTTCCCTTGCAACGCTGCTGGCTATATTCACCTCATGGGCATTGCAAAAAAGGATATTGAAAGCCCTCAAGAACCTTACTGATTATGCGCATGCTGTCGCAACAGGAGAGCAAGGTTTGTCCTTTAAGGAAGGACAAGTGAGAGAATTCAACCAACTGGGTAAAACCCTTGAGACAATGGTATCAAGACTTGATGAAAACAGCACATATATCTCACGGCTTTTTTCTGCAGCGAAAGCACCTATAATAAACTGCGACTTGAATGGAGTAATTCTGGATATGAATCCAGCAGCTGAAAAGCTTATCGGTTTCAGCAACAACATCACAGATTATAATCTTTCAAAAATATTTCCAGCACAGTATGCTGAAATACTTAAGGAAAGCATAAAATTAGCTGCAAGTGAAGAATCCCCTCCAGTTGTCGAGATACCAGTGTATTCAGGGACAGGTGATGAGCAATTCTTTATCTGGACATTTTCGCCAGTACAAATGGATAGAGATATTGACCCGAACTTTATTCTTTTACAGGGGTTAGATGTCACTCAGAATAGAAGAGCGATGAAAAAAGCCCACGAGAGTGAGGCTCGACTCAGGCAGATTATTGACCTTCTGCCGCAAGATATTTTCGCCAATGACATGGATGGTAAATTTTTGCTTGTTAATCGTATAAAGGCTTTAAAACTGGGCTTAAACGTTGAAGAAATTACCGGAAAAGATATTCATGATGTTATTCTGGACTCAGTAGAAATGAACCGCATACTTGAAGACGACAAGCTGGTACTCTCACGCAATGAAAAAATGCTCACTGAAGAAAGTTTTCTTGATGAAAATCGCGATACACACTGGATGTCAACAACTCGCGTCCCTTATATCTCAGCCGAGACCAACACACCGGCCGTTTTAACAATTTCTATGGACATTACGCGCATAAAGGAAGTTGAACAGGAGCTTCAATCCTTGAACAAAGAACTGGTAGAACGGGTTACAATGCGAACTACGGAACTCGAAAATGCGAACACAGCCCTGCTTAAATCAATGGATGAACTGCGCCAGACTCAAGACAAACTTGTTGAAACCGAAAAAATGGCTTCACTTGGAGAGTTAGTCGCAGGAGTAGCTCATGAAATAAATACTCCGCTAGGCATAAGTGTTACAAGTGCATCTTTTATGAAAGAAATGATTGCTAACCTTAAAAATTCTTTTGAATCTGGAGAGATGAAAAGATCAGATCTTGAAAAATGTCTTCAAACAGGAACAGAGGCAATCGGAAATATCATGAAAAATCTTGAAAGATCAGCACGCCTGATCAGTAACTTTAAACAACTGGCAGTTGATCAGGCCTCTGATGATATAAGACGAATTAACCTTAATGAGTATATTCAGGGAATTGTCCTATCTTTAAAACCTAAATTAAAAGAACATAACCATAACCTCAAAGTAAATTGCCCGAATGGGCTTGAAGTCAAAATCCCGCCAGGATCACTGATGCAGGTCATTACTAATCTGGTAATTAATTCTCTCACTCATGCCTTTCCAGATAGAGATAACGGTAATATTTCGATTGTAGCAAAACAGAATGGAAACGGCATTCTATTACAATTTTCAGACGATGGGATAGGTATGGGAACTGAACAACTTCTGAAAGTTTTTGAACCATTTTATACGACAGCAAGAAGTTCTGGCAGCGCCGGACTTGGAATGCACCTTGTCTACAATATTATTACCCGTGCCCTGAAAGGAAGAATAGAATGCAGCAGCTCCCTTGGTGAAGGGACTTCATATGAGATATGGTTTCCCATGAACAGCGGAGAATAAATTTTATCACAACTTATATCAATTAATCTGCGTCCAGCCAGTCAGATTCAGGACTTTGTACATAGTCTCATAAGCTAGGGAATCGACTTCACCTTCTTTTAGTTTCTGATACATTTTTATAATTCAAAAAGGTCTTTCTTCATCAAAAATATGCTTGTCAAATTTGGATTATAAAATGTCTTCTACAGTTGCAAGGCTATCAATAATCATATCAAGTTCCGCAGAAAAAAACTGAAAATCAAGCTCAATTTTTCTGTAATTTTTATCTTTTATACCCTTTTCAAGAGCACCGCACAGCTCACAAAGATGGACTGCACCTATATTCCCAGCTACACTTTTCAAAGAATGCAAAACAACTAAGGCCGTATCAAAATCTGATTTTTCAACCATTTCCTGCAGTTCAGAAACAACCCCGGTGTACTCACTTCTAAACCCATATAGCACTCTAATATAACTGGGATAATTTCCTCCGATATTTTTCAGCCCCCCTTCACAGTCTATGCCTGAGATTTGAGGCAAGGCAACATCTCCAATATCAATAAAATTACCAATTGCTTTGTAAGACGACGAGTCTTTATCTATATACTTACGTAATGCAGCCCTTAAGACCTTCGGGTTGATCGGTTTCGTAAGATGCTCATTCATTCCTGCATTCAGACTCTTTTCACGATCTCCCTGCATAGCATGGGCAGTCATAGCTAAAATAGGAAGATCATCATACCGTTTGTCCGAACGAATAAGCCTTGTTGCGGTTAACCCGTCCATCTCGGGCATTTGAATATCCATCAGAACCAAATCATACGAATTCGCCCAGAGAGCCTCCACTCCCTTTTGACCGTTAACGGCAACATCCACAGTACAACCGAGACCTTCAAGCATCCTCTTTGCTACCTGCTGATTCAATAAATTATCCTCAACCAGCAGCACTCGCTTTTTTGGGCTTTCATTATCCTGAATAAGTTCAGACTCTTCGACAACACAATCAGAAGTATAATTTCCTTCTATATCAAAATTATTGCGAAGAGATTCATAAAGAGACAAACGAGTAACCGGTTTACTAATAAAACCAGCAGTTCCTTTTCCCAGAGCGTCCTGTCTAAATTCCTCATCAGCACTCACCGGAACCATCAATATAATAGGGATATTTTTAATGACAGGTATTTCTTTGACGAGTTGGACTGCCTCCAATCCACTAATTCCCGACATTCTAAAAGACATATAAATTAGATCAAATGCATTCTTCTCGTCAGCTGCACTCTTTAAAACTTTAATAGCACTGACTGCTGAAGACTCTAAAACAACATCGAATGAAATATCTCGAAGCGTTGAAGCTATGAAAAATTGTGATAGTTTATTATCGTCAACAACAAGAACTCTAGGCCGCCGTATATTATTTGAAAGATAAAAACAGACATCACTCTCAACAATATCAAATGAAACAGTGAATGAAAAAGAACTGCCCTGATCAAGTTCACTTTCAACGTGTATATCGCCGCCCATTTGAGTGACAAGACTGTGTGTAATGGCCAGCCCAAGTCCGGTTCCACCATATTTACGGGTAATTGAGGCATCAGCCTGTGAAAATGACCTGAAAAGATCACTAACCTCATCCTCACTGAGACCAATGCCACTATCCTTAATTATAAACTCAATTTCAGCACACTTATCGCTCTGCCCTTTACTGGATATCAGAAGGTTAACTTCACCTTTTTCAGTAAACTTAACCGCATTATTTGAAAGATTAGTTAGAATCTGTTCAAGTCGCAGCGGGTCACCCACAATCTTATGAGGTACGTCCGGTGCTACGGAAAGAACGAACTCAATGTCCTTCTGCTCCGACTTAACAGCGACCATATTGCAAATTTTGGCAAGAACGCTATCAAGTTCAAACTCAACTTCTTCAAGAACAAACTTCCCGGCTTCAATCTTAGAAAAATCTAAAATTTCATCAATAATTGAGAGCAGAAAACCAGCTGAAGACATCATTTTTTTAAGATATTCTTCCTGAATCAAATCAAGATCAGAGCTTTGCAACAGATGGCCAAAACCCACAATACTATTCATGGGAGTTCGGATTTCATGACTCATATTAGCAAGAAATTCAGACTTAGCTCTGGTTGCCGCTTCAGCAGCAAGTTTCGCACGGTGAAGCTCTTGCTCAACAATTTTGCGATCTGTAACATTGCGCATACACTCAATTGCACCGACAACATTTCCAGAATCATCTTTAAGAGGCCCTGCAACTCCCCAAAAATAAGCTCCCTCTCCTTCAAAAACATAAGGGGTGTATACTTCTCCGTACAAGGAATCCCCTTTACTTTCCACGGATTCATACATCTCAGTCAATATATCAAAAGATCCAGAGAGAGCACAATCAACCAGAATAGGTCTGCGCTTATCATAAAACGGCAATGAGTACTCATAATTTCCTTTGCCAAGAATATCTTCTTTGAGGACTCCGGAAACAATCTCAATAGCTTTATTCCAGGCAACAACAATCCCTTTATTATTAACAACAAGTGTCGGATCAGGTAAAAATTCTATAATATCATTCAGTTGGTGATAAGAGCTGCGAAGAGCATCTTCACCCAGACGACGATCGGTTACATCCCTAAAACTCCAGACACGCCCCACGACATCATTTCCGATGCGTTGCGGGTTTGAATATTTTTCTATAATTCTCCCGTCCTTAAGTACTAGTTCATCAACCTGCCCCTCATTTGAATCAAGAAAAAAATCACACAGGTTAAAAATACTGGATTGATCTTCGTCGACCTGCTCCACAATAAATCCAAAAATATCTGAAATAATCCCTGAATTAAGATCATACTCCGACAAGCTCCACATATCGGCAAGTAAACTGTTCCATGCGACAACCCGGCCATATCCATCAACCGCAAGAATACCGTCAGCGGAAGATTCAATTGTTGCAGTAAGAAGTGAAACAGAACGTTCAATTTCAGCTCTGGAACGATGACGTTCTGTAATATCATTAAATGTACCCAGCAGCACAATTTTACCGCTGATCACCAACTTTCTTGCCCTTACCCTTGCAAAAAATTCATCTCCATCAAGACGCCTTAAAATAACTTCATAATCCAGCCCACCAGTTTCAAGAATAGTTTTCATATTGCCCTCAAAAATTTTTGAAGACGACTCTCCTCCAGGCTGGAACTTAGGCATAAATATTTCTGGATGATACGAAGTAAATTCCTTTTCTGATGAGCAGCGAAACATTGATACCGCTTCTGGATTAGCACTGATCATATTTCTGTTTTCATCCATCAGCACAATTGCATCACTGGCATGATCGAACAATGATCGATACATCACTTCCCTTTCAGCAAGTACAGCTTCTCTGGCTTTTCGATCAGATATATCACGCATAACGACATGGAAAATATCACGACTACGATATGAAATAGGAGTGGCCAATACCTCTATTGGAATTATTTCTCCAAGCTTTCTCTTAATATTCCACTCAAAACGAATACTTCCTTTTTGTGTAGCTTCATCAAGAATAACTCCGACTAAATCTCTGGACAGATTTCCATCATCTTGAAATTCTGGTGAAAATTGATACGGATTCATACCTAATAAGTCTTCACATGATGACATTCCTAATAATTTATATGCAGCCGCATTGCACTCAATAATGCTTTGGGATTCGAGAAGGACTGTTGCATCAGCTGAATCCTCAAAAAGGCTTCTGAAACGTTCCTCACTTTCCTTTAGCGCGACGGTCTGTTCTTTGCCTTGCTCAAGTAAATAAAGCCGCTCAACGGCGATACTTACATAAGAAGAAAGAAAGGTTAAAACATCAAGATCTGATCTGGTCAAAACATGCTGTTCATCATAGCTTTGAAGAACAATAGCTCCGACAATATCTCCTTTAAATATAAGCGGAGTACCAATCCAATAGAAAGCCTCTTTACCGATAATTTCGTAAACCTCGCCACGGGCAAGTAACTCCTTACGTATCTCTTTATCCACATACAAAGAGTCTCCAGTTCTCAGAACATGATCCGTTAACCCATAGCCAAGTTTACGTTTGCACGGCATGGATTCCAGCTCATCAGAAAAATATGGATAACTGATAATATCGGACTCTTTATCGTATGAGACTACAAAGAAATTACTGGCAAACATCAAATTACCGATCTGTTGCTGTAAAATCAGATAAAACTCTTCAATACCGCTCACATCAGTGACTGCAAGAGCAATACAATTCAAAACAGAATGCACACGCTCCATTCGTCTACGCTGAGCAACTTCTGCATTAAGAAACCCATTAAGTTTAGATAGCTTTCTATTCCAAATAAAAACCAGCAAAATAATAATAAAAAGCAGAAGTATAAGCTGAGCAAGAACACTGTATTCAGGATCGCTGACAAGATATTGATAATGAATCTTGGGATTAATTTTCATTTATGGCTCTGATACACTTTACTTAATTAAGGACAGAAAATTGAGACTCAAAATAAGCATACGAAACTCCGGCCTGTCCCACTGCAAAAGACACAGAGACCAAAACGAAATATATTTTATTCATTTTAAGAATCAACGTTCCCCTCCGATGACTTGATTTATAATCAATAGCATTTGCTCTAAGAGAGCTCAAGACAGCAATAACATGCTAATAAAAAACGCATAATCAACTCTTATGATTAAAAATATAAATAGAATGGTCGTGAAAAAAACAGAGAATATAGAAAGGGGGGTACGCTGAGATATATGATAAAAATAATTTTTTAACTATTTGTTGCTCGCAATAAATTCATCAATGAAATCTTCAGGTGTGATTGAAGAAGTTGTAATATCAAAATGCTTATTAAGACGGACAATTTGAGGAGGCAACAGACCGCAATCACTTAACAATTCTTTTTCATTAAAAAAGTCAATCATCATGCCGTCAAAACTCTTCTGTCCATTTTGCAGACAAATGACACGAGAAAAATATTCAGCAATAAAATCCATGTCATGACTGATAATAAGGACAGTCTTACCTTGTGCTTTACAGCGCTGCAAAACCTGAACAAGAAGCGAAATTTCATGGGAATCAAGTGCAGAAGTAGGTTCATCAAGTACTAAAACATCCGTGTCCATTGCTATAACTGAAGCTAAAGCCAGACGCTTACGTTCACTGTAACCCAGATCATGCGGATTGCTTTCTTCTTTTGACTGAAGCTCAAGAGCGGCCAGCGAATCATGAACAAGCCTATCAACTCTATCCGCAGAATAGCCCAGATTACGTGGACCAAAAGCAACCTCATCATATACACGGCGCTTACATATCTGATTATCAGGATTCTGAAAGAGCAAAGCAACTTTTCCAGCCATATGTGAAACGGAAGTAGAGCCTGTGACCAGACCGCTGACTTCAACTTCACCATCATCTGGTACCAAAAGTCCATTCAGATGCTTTGCCAAAGTGCTCTTACCGGAACCATTATGCCCCAGAAGAGCCACCATCTCACCGCTCTTAATACTTAAAGAAACGTTGTTCAGAGCTTTATGTCCATTAGGGTAGCTGAAATAAATATTATTAACGTTTATCTGCACATCATAGCCTTTAAGACAGGGTCAAACCGTCTACAACTTCTTCAAACGTGATTCCAAGCCCACTTGCATTGCTCCATATTCCAATGGTCTTTGCCAGGCTTGCAACATGAGTATAACGGGTCCAATCCAAGCCGATCTCTTTTATGAGCGGAGAAGTCAAAACCTCTGCAGGAGTGCCTTGCATAACTATTTTTCCACTATTCATAACAACAACTCTATCAGCATATTTCGCCACCCATTCCAGATGTTGATCAGCCATGACAATCGTTTTCCCGTTTTTTTTAAGGCGCAGCATAATTTCAAAAATCTGGAGAACTCCCTGAGGATCTAAAAAAGTAGTTGCCTCATCCAGCACCAGAATAGAAGGATCACAAGCCATTACTGACGCTAAAGCTACCTTCTGCTGCTGTCCTCCTGAAAGTTGATAAGGAGGTCTATCGGAAAGCTCTGCCAGACCGATCATATTTAGAACATTATCAACCTGCTCTTTCATTTTTGATCGCTCTACACCGCGATTTTCAAGGCTGAATGCAACCTCCTCAAAAACAGTATAACGAACACCTGATAACTGGCGAACAGGGTCCTGCATTACAAGCCCGACGGACATAGCGATCTCACTGACAGACATCTTGAAGCTGTCCTTATCCTGTACCCATACTTTTCCGCTTATTTCTCCATGGTACAGATGTGGAATTACTCCGGCTATTGCATTACACAAAGTTGATTTTCCGGAATTATTGGCTCCAATAACGGCAACAAACTCTCCCTCTTCCACTTGCATAGAAATAGAATCAAGTGATTTCGTATTTGAATCGGCATAGGTATAAGTCAAATTTTCAATTTTCAGCATGTGCATAGATTAACTCAGAAAATGATAAACTATAATTCCGGCACAACAGACAAGCATAGTCCAGCGACAAATCTGCTGCCCTAGGGAATCTTCAACCTGATGCCATGAAGAAACTCTACGGCAGGAGTTGAATCCACGAACTTCAAGCGATATAGCTCGCTGCTCAATCTCAACCAGAGTTCCCAAAACAAAAGGACTTAATAGAGGTTTAACAGCCTGAATCCTTTTCCACAAACTGCCCTCACAATCCATACCTCTTGCCCGTTGCGCCGCTTGAATTACTCCCACTCGATCCCGCATAGCAGGCAGAAGAAGCAAAGGACTTCCTATAAGATATGCTAAAACAGGAGAGCATCCGCTCTCTGTAAGTGCAGTCAGAAAATCAGCAGGGTGAGTCGTAAACACAAAAAGTAAGGAAGCTGTAAGCAAAGCTGTAAGCTGCACTAAAACCGTGCAGGCAAATATAAGCCCCTCACGGTAAAGCGAAATCATATGCCAAGAATATAAAACAGTTTTGTTGTCAGGATAAAGAAAACCATGGATTGGAAGCATAAACACAGCTAGAGGCAATATTGTGCAACATACCGTCTTCAATACAGGAGCGGCAACTCCGCCATAGACCGCCAGCAACATATTAATGAAAATGAAAACTAGCCCGATTTCTAAAGCAGCAGGACCAAGATAGACTAGCATCCCTGTCAATAAGATGTAAGCCAGCTTATTGAAGGGATGCAATCTTTTAATCCTGGATTCACTCTTAATATAAAGCGTTATATTTTCTGAACTATCATGCACTAAATTTGTTCTTTAACTTTATGAACGTTGAGGGGAGCTCATAAAACGTGACGTTGTTCTTGCAGGAAGAGTTTTAACAATCCCCCATACGAGCGCAGCAGTTACTATTTTATCAAGCAGATTGGACGTAAAAACAGTTACAACTACTGAACCGAAAAGGTCTTTACCAAGGGCCATCATGTATGCGGTAAGAAAATCAGCACCACTTCCGGTTATTCCTCCGAACATATACAGACGGATGGGAACAGCAACAATCGCTGTAAAAATAGTAATGATCACACCGCTTAAAATTACCAACCATATATTTTTAAACAGTCCATATCTGGCACAATAGCCGGCAGATAAACCGATAACCATTGCCACTGGAGAAAAAGCTGCAGCAACAGGAGAAGTAATCATGCCCCAGATCAGATTTGTAAGCAGCCCTGTCAAACCTCCGGCCCATGGTCCAGCCAGAACGGCAACTAAGACAGTTCCTATAGAATCCAGAAAAACAGGTAGTTTAAGAAGGGAGACCAATTGCCCGACAGCAATGTTAAGAACAATAGCCACCGCAATTAAAACCATTGTAAAAGTTGAAAAATCTTTCTTGATTTGATCTGAAAAGCCCATGATAATTTTCTCCCTAATCTGTCTTTTTTATTTCAAGTTCAGGATATCCTGTATCCGGATCAAAAGTTCTCAAAAAACGGACTCCTTCGCATACTCCCAGAACAATTTCTGCAGTTGTATAAACTTTGCAGCCCTCCAAGAGATGCGCACCGATCGTACGCCCGTGCTTATCAGCAATTGAGATATGACAATGTGAACCATGAACAGACAAGACTCCGGTAAGTGAAACAATTTCAAAATGACCGCTAAGCTCTTCAGAATGTTCCTGATTGGCGAACCGAAGTACAGCTGTTGTCAGGCTCCCTACGCAAGTTAAAACACAAGCGGCTTCAATCTCTTGCTCTGTAACAACTCTATCAATTTCTTTTAGTAGATCCTGTCCCGGATGCAACCGTATTGAAAAAGTATTAAGCACCACAGCTCCTGTCATTGTAACTTTTACAAAATGTGTGCAGGCAGCTTTGCATGCAGCTGTATAGTTCACACAAATTAATGCTAGACTCATTGTATAAACTTTGAATTTTGTCCAGCGGATATATTATAGCAACACAATGACACAAATAGAATATTACAATGACAAACAACTCAATCTATCATATTTTTATATAATTAAACTTAATGCAAGCTACATAAATACATTTCTATAATAAATTCGTCCAAATATTTTCCGCATACTTTTGCAAACAAGAAGATAATATGCTTCTGCCACAACACAGTTAAAGCAGTCCCAGTAAATCTAATGGTTCATCAAAAACGATTTTTGCTCCAGCATTGATAAGCTCTTTAGCACCGCGAAATCCCCATCCAGCACCAACGGCTATCATACCTGCATTAACAGCCGTCTGAATATCCACGTCAGAATCACCCACAAAAACAGTATGTTCAGGTTCAACGCCCATTTCTTCGGCAAGTTTGATAGCTCCATCCGGGGCTGGTTTCAAAGGTACGTCCGAAACTCCACCACGAACCGCAAAAAAGTCTGTATCCGGCAAAAACTTTTTCACTGCTTTTTTTGTGAATTCATCAGGTTTATTGGAAAGCACTGCAATTTTCTTATCTGCGCTGGACAGAGCCGAAAGCACTTCAAGAACTCCTAAATATGGCCGGGCAATAGTATTCAGAACACGTTCAAATTCTTCAAGAAGAGCTGGAAAAATCTCGTCATGATTTTCTTTGTTGCGCTTGCTTTCCGGAAGAATACGCCAAGCCAGTTTTGCGGCACCTGCGCCCACAAAATTACGATATGCCTCAACCGGGTATTCAGCATATCCCTGACTTAAAAGAGCCGCATTCCCGGCAGCCGCAATTTCTTCCAGAGTATAAAGTAAAGTACCGTCAAGATCGAAAATAACTGCTGAAAAATCCAATGAATATTTCATTTTTTTGTTCTCCGCATTTAACTGGTATAGTTGGTCATAGTCTTTTTATTGGATTCAAATAATCAGAAACCAAACAACATCGTTATACGCAAAATATCAACTATAATTTCATACAATACATCATGATAAAAAAACAATGTTTGATACATATATGTAAGTTTGCTCTTTAATAAAATGCAATATACGATAAGAAATACCGTTTTAGTAAATTTAATATCATAAAGTATTAAACTTTATTAATCATCCTTATTTGTGATTTTAAAAATACCCTACATTAAAGATACATTGACTACTCTGATCTACATAAGAAGTGCAACTGATGCTTAAAAATTTAATTAAAGGCAAAGCTATGCAACCTGATTTGAGGCAGCATATAATCAACTGTGTAAGTTACGCAATTGTTGTTGTTGACAAAAACTGCGTAGTAATAAGCATGAACAATGTGGCTTTGGAATTCTTGAAACGCCGTGACCGCACAACGTCGATAGGTATTCATGTCGACCAGATACTCCCCATAGCTGCACCATTTATAAAAAAAGGACTGGGTTCAGAAGAATTCCGGGAGGGATCAGGAAGAATTGTTAAAAAAGGTACTGAACTATTCTTCGAAATAACTCCTCTGATCATTGAAGAAGAACTTGAAGGAGCGGTTATCAGCCTCCAGAAGCCATCTCGCTTTGAAGAACTGGCCGTCGAGCTTAGCTCTTTTCAAGAAATGGCGGCTAAATTACAAGCAATTTTTGACTCATCAAGTGACGGCATCTGGGTTACAAGCGGTGAAGGAATTGTTACCAACATGAACAAAGCCTCAGAGGTCCTTAATGGAGTCAAAAGCGCTCAGGTACTTGGAAAACACATTGATAATATCGTCAAAAAAGGACTCATAGATATTTCAGTATCAAAGGAAGTACTCAAAACAAATCATCAGATCAGCATGTTGCAAAACATTACTAAAACAGGACGGCAACTCCTCTGCACAGGAACTCCTGTTTATGACGGTAAAAAAAATCTTTCCATGATCGTAGTTAATGAACGCGATGTAACTGAACTGCTTGATTTAAGAGAACACTTGAAGACGGCACGGGAAATCACCGAAAAAGCTCGAACTGAAATTACCAGCCTGAATATGCTAGAACTGGGACAGGGTGAATTTATTTCTGAGAGCAAATCAATGCACCGTGTGCTGGGAAGCGCTCTCAAGCTGGCCCAGCTGGATGCATCAGGTATCCTGTTGCTTGGAGAGTCAGGAACGGGAAAATCCATGCTGGCAAAACTTCTTCATCAGCAGAGTCCCCGCTCATCAGGCCCATTTCTGGCTATCAACTGCGCCGCTGTACCGGAACAGCTCTTTGAAGCAGAACTTTTCGGGTATGAAAAAGGAGCTTTTACCGGGGCCAAGGAAACCGGAAAGGCCGGACTCATGACCCTTGCGGACGGAGGGACTTTCTTTCTTGATGAAATAGGTGAAATGCCTCCCTCAATTCAGGCCAAACTTTTAAAATGTATCGATGAAAAAGAATTCACACCTCTTGGGGGATCTTCACCCAAAAAAATAAACTGTGTAATCATTGCCGCAACAAACAAGAATTTAGAAAAAATGGTTAAACAAAAACAGTTCCGAAAAGATCTGTTTTATAGACTTAATGTTTTCACGCTCACCTTACCTCCTCTACGTGATAGAACTGAGGATATTTTTGCGCTATCCAGTGCCTTCCTTGACAAATACAATCATAAGTATGGCAAACGTAAGACTCTTTCACACAAAGGTCTAAGGATTTTAAACAATTATTCCTTCCCCGGTAATATCAGAGAGTTAAACAGCCTGATAAAAAAGGGGGTCGCCGTGGCCGAAGAACCACTTCTTGATAACTTCCTTGAACAGACTATCCACGGAGAGAGCATAAGCGGATATAAATTCTCAAGAGACTCCTCTTTAAAAGAATCTCTGGAGCAGGTTGAGCTTGAAATGCTCAAAGAAGCCCAGCGAGCATGTCTGACGACCAGAGACATGGCCAAATACCTTAAAATCAGCCAGCCATCGATTGTACGAAAATTAAAAAAATACGGCCTGAATCATCATTAAAATTTATCTTGATTCAAAAATGGTTCAAAATTTAAGCAAATTACAACTACGCTTCTTTGCTAGCTTACTACTTGCTTTTATTAACTTACTATGCGGTTCTATTTTTAATTCTTGCAGTAAAAAAGTTATTCAATACTTTTTTTGATTCATAAATAAATCAAAAATCTTCTTACATAAGCATTATTTCACCGTTTTTGATTCATTTGTGAATCAAAAACTAAGATCAGCAACGCAGTAAAAATTATTAACTAGTTGTAATATATGAATATATTATTATGGCATATTAAATGCTTTATCAGTCCAAAATCAAAAAAGGACGGTTACAGACATGAGTAAATCAGAAACACTGCTGGAAAGACGTAACAAAGCAGTTGCTCTTGGAGTAGGCAATTTGGCCCCTGTTTTTGCTGATCGAGCCCAAAACTCGGTAGTCACCGATGTTGATGGAAACGAATACATTGATTTCGTTGGGGGGATAGGCGTTAACAATGTAGGTCATTGCAACGAGAAAGTTGTTGCTGCCATCAAGGAACAGGCTGAAAAACTTATCCACTCATGCTTTCACATTGCAATGTATGAATCGTACATTGCCTTAGCTGAAAAACTAATTGAAATTACTCCCGGTGATTTCGAAAAAAAAGCGGTTCTCCTTAACAGTGGAGCAGAAGCTGTAGAAAATGCGGTTAAAATTTCACGACTAGCAAGCGGCAAAAGCGGTATTATTGTTTATGAAGGAGGCTTTCACGGGCGTACATTGCTCACCATGAGCATGACCAGTAAAGTCAAACCCTACAAATTCAAATTCGGTCCTTATGCACCTGAAATATACAGAATACCTTATCCATACTGTTACCGCTGTCCTTATGGTAAAGAATATCCTTCCTGCGATATCCATTGCGCCGAACAGCTTAAAAGCTGGTTCATAGGAAACGCAGCACCTGAAAACATCGCCGCCATAGTCGCTGAGCCGATTGCCGGTGAGGGTGGTTTCCTCACTCCTCCACCTGAATATTTCCCAAGAATCAAAGAGATATGTGCAGACAACGGAATTTATTTCGTTGCTGACGAAATCCAGACCGGCGGCGGACGCACAGGTAAATTTTGTGCCATCGACCATTGGGGAGTCGAACCGGATCTTATGACCATGGCAAAAAGCATTGGCGGCGGCATGCCCATCTCTGCTGTAGTTGGCAGAAAAGAAATCATGGACGCAGTGCATCCCGGCGGACTTGGCGGAACGTATGGCGGCAACCCTGTATCATGCGCAGCAGCCCTGGCAGCAATAAACGCTCTTGAAAATGAAGGTATTCTCGAAAAGGGTCAGGCTCTCGGTAAGAAAGTCAAAGATGTATTTAACAGCTGGAAGAAAAAATACTCAATAATCGGTGATGTTCGTGGCCTTGGAGCCATGATCGCACTGGAAATTGTCACAGATAAAGACAGTAAAACCCCTGCCCCTGACCTTACCAAAAAAATAGTTGCCGAAGCGGTAAAAAATAAACTGCTTATACTGTCCTGCGGTAATTTCGGCAACGTCATCAGAATACTTGTACCACTGTCAGTAGATGACCAGACTTTAGATAAGGGACTGTCTATTCTGGAGAAAGCAATCATTGAACAAAGTTAATCAGCAGAAATCAGGTTAAATACTGAAGATTTTTGTAATTAATTTTTCACCTTAAACAGGAGATTCAAAATGAAAAGTTTCAAATTAACTCTAGGCGCAGTATTGCTCTGCTTCATGACTTTAGGACTCAGTTCTTTCGCTCTGGCTGTTGATTCTATTAAAATAGGCAACATTCTCCCTCTGTCAGGACCTTCAGCTGCAGTTGGTCAGCAGGGCAAACAGGCCAGAGAAATGGCTGTTGAGGAAATCAATAATGCTGGAGGGATCAAATCTCTTGGCGGTGCCAAACTTGAGATGCTTTATGCTGACTCAAAAAGTGATCCTAATGTAGGTGTCACAGAGGCAGAACGATTCATTAATACTGAAAAAGTTAAAGTTCTTACAGGCTGCTGGAACTCAGGTGTAACCTACCCGACATCTGCTGTTGCCGAGCGTTACGGTATACCTTTCATTGTTCCTGTATCAGTTCGCGACACCATAACTGAGCGTGGATTTAAAAACGTATTCCGCATTGCAGCCAAAGACTCATGGTGGGCAAGAGACCAGTTCGCTTTCCTCAAAGATATGTCAAAAGAATTCGGAACTGAACTCAAAACAGTTGCCATGGTCTATGAGAACGGGGACTGGGGAACAGGTCTTGCTGCACAGTGGAAAAAATTGATAGAAAACTCCGGATACAAAATTGTTCTGGACGAACCCTACCCTTCCAGTGCGACCGACCTCACACCTGTTGTCAACAAAATCCGCCGGGCCAGACCTGATATTCTTTTACTGACTTCCAATGCTGCCGATGCAATTCTGCTGACCAACACCATGGCTAACTATAAAGTTCGCCCCAAAGTAATTCTCGGAACAGGCGGCGGACATGCAGACCCGACATTCCTAAGTGGAACAGGTGATAATGCCCAGTACATCTTTGATATTGTTGAGTGGGAAACTGACATCAACAAACCCGGTGTGAAAGAAATCAATGAGAAGTACAAAGCGAAATACGGCAATAACCTCACAGGTGAAGCTGTAGATGCTTACGTATCCGTATACGTTCTTGCGGATGCGCTCGAAAGAGCCGGGTCCACTGATGCTGATAAGGTTAGATCCGCTCTCGCAAAAACCAATCTGAAAACAGGACCGGCAGCGATTGTCTCTTACGACGCCATTGAATTCGATGAAACCGGCCAGAATAAATTTGCTTCTCCGGTAATTGTACAGGTCAATAATCTGGGCAAAGGCCTTGAACGCATCACAATCTGGCCCAAATCCGCACGCCGTGCAGGATACACACCCGTATTCCCCATTCCTAAAAAATAAATTCTTAACCGGGGGGAGGGGGAGTGCATCCCCTCTCCTCAAAATAGTCTTTGCATCCTTATAACTAATTAGCATTGGCGGTTTCTATGGATTTTGCATTTCTCTTACAGGACATCATCAGCGGAATTCTAATGGGATCCATCTATGGTCTTATCGCGCTGGGCCTGACACTGGTTTTCGGAGTGCTGAAAGTAATCAACTTTGCACACGGATCGTTTCTCATGGTGGGTATGTATGCATCATATTGGGCCGTATCATTGACGGGACTACATCCCTATGTAGCTCTCTGCATTGTCGTACCTGTAATGTTTTACTTCGGATACTTTTTACAGAATTTCTTAATTAAGCCAATTTTTGTAGCTGAGAAAGACGTAAGAGAACCTACAACAGTAATTATCGTTACTACCGGCGTGTGGTACATGCTCGATAACATGGCCCTGCTTATTTTCGGCCCCGGCTACAGAGCACTGACTCCCAATCCACTAAAAGGCCAGATGCTTGAGTTCGGAGATATTTTTATATCAGTCCCAAAACTATACGGCTTTCTAATTGCTATTGCCACAGCCCTGCTGCTCTATCTTTTTCTGCAAAAAACACGCACAGGCCGCGCAATCAGAGCTACAAGTCTCGACCGCGACGCAGCCTCACTCATGGGCATTAACCAGTGGAAGATTTTTAACATTGCATTTGGAATAGGCACAGCCATAGCAGGCATTTCAGGAGTAGTCCTAACCCCTTTTTATAATGTTTATCCAACTGTCGGCGTTCCTTTTGATGTAAAATCATTTGTAATTGTTGTTCTTGGCGGCTTGGGATCTATTCCTGGAGCAATTATAGGCGGCATTATTATCGGCCTGATTGAATCCGTCGGCCCGGTATATATGACTTCAACCTGGACGGAAGCCATCGTTTACATGTTGTTTCTGCTGGTGCTCTTTGTAAAACCTTCCGGCCTCTTCGGCCAGAAATACGATTGGTAGGAACAAGTTATGACTGTAGATTACATCAAGAAATGTTGTTTGGCGGCATGTGTACTGTTTGCATTTGCAATGCCTCTCTTTGTCCATAGCCCGACTTACCTGCACATCTCAATTATGCTTCTTCTTTTCGCCTACATGACAACCTCATGGAACCTTGTCGGCGGCTTTGCAGGCGTATTACCCCTCGGGCACTCTGTTTTTGTCGGTATCGGGGCATATACCTCAACGGTGTTATGGCTTCAGTACTCTATCTCTCCATGGATCGGCATGCTGATCGGAGGCGTAGTTTCCGGTATTGTAGGCTATCTCATAGGTAAACCTACTTTAAAAATGCGTGGAGCTTACTTCGCCTTGTCCACCATGGCCTTTGTTGAAGGCGTAAGGGTTGTCGTGGAGAATCTAAGCTACATCGGACCATTTAAACTCAACGGTCCACGTGGACTTAATATTCCTCCCATCCCTGCCGGTGAAAATAGTTTCTTCGCTTTCCAGTTTGCACACAAGGAACCATATTATTACATTATCCTAATCATGCTGATAGCTGTTCTGGCCCTTACATGGTATGTCTCCCGCTCAAAAATGGGATACTCACTTATTGCAGGAGGAGAAGAACCTGAAGCAGCTGAGGCCCTTGGCATTAATGTAACCAGATACAAAGTTCAGGCCATGGTAATGAGTGCATTTTTAACATCATTAGCAGGTACTTTTCTAGCTCAGCTGACTCTTTTTATCTATCCAAAATCAGTTCTAACACTGGACCTTTCCTTTGAGCTGGCTTTCATCGCTCTAATTGGTGGCCGAGGTTCAATTGCAGGACCTGTTGTTGGCGCTCTGCTACTTCGCCCGGTAAGTGAATTCAGCCGTATTTATTTAAGTGATTCTTTACCTGGGATGCACCTGATTCTCTTCGGGGCAATTCTTATAGTAGTCATGTTGCTCCAGCCAAGCGGGCTTACAGCACCACTTACTAAAAAATTCAACGCCATCGTAGAAAAAATAGCAAATAGAAAAACAAAACCTAGGGGCGTAAGCGATGAGCATGCTTAAATTTGAAGACGTCACAATGCAGTTTGGTGGTCTAACCGCCGTAAATGCACTTAATATTGAAATTGAAAAAGGACAGATTCTAGGTCTTATCGGCCCGAATGGCGCGGGGAAATCTACTGTCTTCAACTGTGCAGCAGGCGTATATAAACCTACTTCCGGCAAAATATACTTCGATGGTGAGGATATTACCGGAGCAAAGCCGTGGGATTTATGCCGCAAAGGACTGGCCCGTACGTTCCAGATCGTTAAACCATTTGCAACCAAATCTGTTCTTTACAATACAACAGTTGCAGCCTTTGCAACGACCAGCAACCGCGATGAAGCGGAATCTATTGCTTTGGATGTGCTTAAAAGCATGCATCTGGATCACCGCAAGGACGACCTGCCCGGAGCTATGACAATCGCAGACCGGAAACGGCTTGAAATTGCTAAGGCTATGGCTACTAAACCGAAACTGTTACTTCTTGATGAAGTTATGGCAGGACTCAGGCCGACTGAAGTTGATGAAATGATCGATATCTTTAAAAATATCCGTGACAACGGCGTAACGATCTTCGTCATTGAACACATCATGCGTGCGATAATGGCTCTTTCTGATGAACTGGTGGTTATTCATTTCGGCACCAAAATTTCTGAAGGAAAGCCAGAAGAAGTCGCAAAGGACGAAAATGTGATAAAAGCATACCTTGGAGGTGACTATGTCGCTTCTTGATATAAATAAGATCAATACATTTTACGGAGATGTGCAGGTCATTTTTGACCTTTCACTTAACGTGAATCAGGGAGAAGTCGTATCTATCATTGGAGGCAACGGAGCGGGCAAATCCACTCTGTTACGGACAATTTCAGGACTTCTGGATCCAGCAGATGGTGAAATCTGTTTTGACGGGGAAAATATTCAAGGCAATCCCCCTGAAAAAATTGTAGAGACAGGTCTTATCCATGTACCGGAAGGTCGAAAGTTATTCTCTCTGATGTCTGTATACGACAACCTTATTGTTGGGGCATACAATAACAGAGCTAAAAATAACATCGCGGAATCATTAGAAACAGTCTATAAAATGTTTCCCCGTCTTAAAGAGCGCAAAGATCAGCTTGCCATGACTCTTTCAGGCGGAGAGCAGCAAATGGTTGCTATCGGCAGAGGAATTATGGCCTGCCCTAAACTGATGATGCTTGATGAGCCTTCTTTGGGACTTGCTCCTATTCTTATTAAAGAGATTTTCGCCAACGTAAGAGAGATAGCCAATCAGGGAACTACAATACTGCTGGTAGAACAAGATGTTCAGCACTCGCTTTCACTGTCTGACCGTGGTTATGTTCTGGAGCATGGACGAGTTGCGATGGAAGGCAGTGCTAAGGATCTGCTTAGTAACCCGCATATTAAAACTGCTTACCTCGGCATTTAGAAACTGCTATTTAAGAAAATTACTGACTTATATAAAGAAAATGATAAACAGGTTTGCACTATCGCATATTGCTATTAAATACAGGAGTAAATTAATATGAGCATTCAAAGCCTTAATCCGGCAACCGAAGAAATCATCGCTTCTTTCGAAGAATTTTCAGCTGACAAAACTCAGGCAGTACTCGACGCCACGGCAAAAGCCTGGCCAATGTGGAGCATAAAAAATTTCAGTGAACGCAAAGCCTGCCTGAAAAAAGCTGCTGAAATTCTTCGTAAAAGAGCTCCTGAACTTGCTGAAATAATGGCTCTTGAAATGGGCAAGCCTGTTCGGCAAGGTGAAGGAGAGGTCCTCAAATGTGCCGTAGTATGTGATTATTATGCCGATGAGGGCGAGTCTATGCTTGCACCTGAACCTGTAGAAGGAGCTGGCAGAAAAGCTTTTATAACGTTTGAACCACTCGGAACGGTTTTAACAGTTATGCCGTGGAACTTCCCTTTCTGGCAGGTATTCCGCATTGCGGCCCCCTCTCTTATGGCGGGCAATTCTATGGTTCTGAAGCATGCCTCCAATGTGCCCCAGTGTGCTATGGCCATTGAACAGGTATTTAAAGATGCCGGCTTTCCCGAGGATCTATTTCGAACGCTGCTTATCGGAGCACGTCAGGTAGAATCAGTTTTGGATCATGACTCAATATTTGCAGTCAGTCTGACAGGCAGTGAACCGGCAGGACGCAAGGTAGCTTCTGCAGCAGGTGCAAGACTGAAAAAATCTGTGATGGAGCTTGGCGGTAGTGATCCGTTCATTGTGCTCTCTGATGCCGACCTTGATGAAGCCGTTAAAATTGCCACACTATCAAGATGCGGAAACACAGGGCAGACATGTATCGCAGCCAAGCGTTTTATTGTGCAGGATGAAGTTTATGATAACTTTGTCGCCAAACTTTCTGAGAGCATGTCCAAACTGATCGTAGGTGATCCTCTTGATCAAAAAACGGATATGGGACCAATGTCCTCTGGTCCTCTGCGTCAAGAACTGCAGGAACAGGTTAACCGCTGTGTAGATGCTGGAGGTAAAATCCTGATTGGAGGAAGCATTCCCGACAGTGTGGGATATTATTATCCACCTACCATAATCACTGATATTCCGACTCACGCAGATGTATGCAAAGAAGAGTTATTCGGTCCTGTAGCTCTTGTATTTCGAGTTTCGTCTGTAGATGAAGCTATCTCACTTGCTAATGATACTCCATTTGGGCTGGGCGGATCAATCTGGTCAAAAGATGAAGACACCGCAGTTGAAATAGCTGCGAAAGTCAAGACTGGATGTATGTTTATCAACAGTCTGGTCCGCAGCGATGTTCATCTCCCATTCGGAGGCATAGGCAATTCTGGATATGGACGCGAACTCGGAAAACACGGAATCCGGGCATTTGTAAACGTCAAACCCATCTGCATAGGGTAATTCATCAGATTATTTTCTGTCTTTGAATAAAAGACTTTATCTATTAAAAAATGATACTTTAAGAAAAAAGTGGTTACAGTTTCTTACTGTAACCACTTTTTTTTACATGGATATATCATACAGAAAAAGGACTAAAATTTTACGTTCCCTGAGGAGTAATATCTTCTGCCAGACCTGCGATCTCATCGGCAGTGTACATTGTATCTACAGTTTCAAAATAGAATGACTCTACATTGCGTGTGGAAAACCAATTTTGAAACTGCATCATGTCTTTTTTATTGCTGGAGCTGATAAGCAGATCGTCCCCGCTTTTATACAGCCTTACATTCGTATAATCTTTAATATAGGCCATATCATTGCCTTCATCATCAGCTTCAATAATTACATCATGTACGCTGCCCTGATGAAATATATATGCATCGTTTCCAGCACCACCAGCCAGATAGTCAGTTCCAGCATCACCCGCTAAAGCATCGTTGCCATCTCCACCATATAGAGTGTCATCACCACTATTGCCAAACAAATTATCATCACCATCTACACCCCACAAGGCATTATCATTCCCGTCTCCGGTAATAGTATCACCATAGGCTGACCCTTGGACTCGCTCAATATTGCTGAAAGTATCTCCATCGGCATCTCCGCCAACACCGGTCCCCTTTTCGAGATCAACATAAACGGCGGAAGAAGAACTATAATCAACAGCATCCGTTCCAGCTCCTCCGTTTAATCGATCTGCACCTGCCCCACCTGACAAAATATCATTACCATCCCCGCCATCCAGAGCATCATTTCCGCTACCGGCAATAATAATATCGTTACCTGCTCCGCCGAGAAGGATATCGTCACCTACGGTACCAATAACAGTATCATCACCGTCTGTTCCCTGACTTACATAATTGCTTTCACTCGTTAGAGCGACTTTTTCTTCCTCGTTGCCAGCTACAGATGATTCAGGTTCTGTGCTGCTGGCAGTTGGTTTCTCCGTGGGCTCAGAACTACGGCTAACTTCAGCTTTCGGTGTTGACTCTGTACTTTTTTCTGTCTCTGCTTTCGGTGTGATTTCTGAACTGCTGCTCATATAAACTTTTGGCTCTGCTTCCTCTGGAGTACTAGTATCTTCTGTACCGCTCTGCTCCGTAGTATCACTTTTGGAATTCGCAAATGTCTGCTCAATAACCTGCCCCAACCTTGAAACACTGTTGCTCTGGCTTATACTGGATGTGGCATAACCATTTTTGCCATAGAGCATAGTTCCAGGCATTGTGATCCGGATAGCTTCAAGTTCGCCTTCATTATTCTCAGCTGTCATATTGCTGGATAGCAGACTGGCCTCTTCTGAAATTTGTACACTATCACCCTTAGCAACAGTCCCTGCAGTGCTGGTTTTCTGTTTAGTGCCAGCAGTAACAGATTGTGTCTCACTATTTTCTTTCAGCTTATCTTCAGTCAAAAGTTGTTGGCTCGTTAAACTACCGGGATTAGCAGAAATTGGTGCAGACATAAGCGTTTCCAAATGTATGAGTAGAAGTTACAAAATCAAAAATGAATACGTGTCATGATGATAAAAAATAATTTTCGTAATAATATGATCGGCACACTTAATCAAATCTTTAGATAAATATTAATAAATTTATAACTAAGTGTCATGTATTTTTATAATAAATAGAAAACAGCATAATCTATAGATAATACAAATAAGCCCCCTCCTGATATTCAGGAGGGGGCTTATTGAGCTCGAATCTATTTTACGAAAGAAGTCACTAGACCATTTTATGCCAGACATTCATTGACTCAAGACTGCCACTTATATTTGTATTATTAATCAATTGTCCTGAGTACTCGTAGTTTCCCTTAGAGAACATTGAGTTAATCCCATAAGAACAGGCTCGTGCAATAGTAAAAAGGCATCTTATTCCTGACTCAACGCAGTAACTTTCCAAGGCCTGGAGCAATGCTCCGGCAATACCCATTCTACGATAATCAGGATTAACTGCGAAATCAGTCATTTCCGCACTATAGCCATCTTCACTAACTTCTGCAGAGGCAGCACCAACCAGCTCATCATTCTCAAATACGCCAAAAAAACGAACTCCACTTTCCATCTCGCCTTCAATAAATGCAGGATCATTTATTGGAAAAGGATAAGTTTTAAAAGTACGTTCATAAAGTCGCGCAAGCGCATGTGAATCTTTCAGCCCGAGCCGATTCAGATGCAAGTTACTTGGAAGAGTGCAAACATTGCCTTTACCCTTTTTGCTTTCAGCGACAGAAAGAACACTTTCAAGTTCAGCCTTGTTATCCTGCTTCTTCCTCCATGGATAGCGGTAGAAACTCAGAAAGACTCCATCCTCGTCAGGATACATTCCCGGCACTTCCGCCTCTTTTTCAAATCCTCCAGACAAGAAATGAGTTGATAGCGATTTGGGAACCTTGGCAAAAATTTTTGATAAATCCCTATCGACAGCCATATTTATCAATCGATTAACAATTTCCGGGCTCTCTTCAGGAAAAAGCGACATCAGATATATTCGATCATTATAATCTCCAATCTGAATATTGCTCCTCCCAATTTTAACAATTAAATCATGCGACATTAGAATTGCGCTCCGCCCTTTCATTATCCTCTGGAGTCAAGCTCAGGGTATCATCCCAATCAGAAATGAGCTTTTCAATACCGATTGCCTTTTCTTTAGCGCCGTCTTCTTTAAGCTGAAGATTACAATCACTGCAATTTCGGTCGCAGTAGTTGCTCTCGTAAGAATCAGGCTCGGTATAAGTTGTAATCACACCTTCGTAATTCCTGAGAACCACTTTGTTAGTAGCCCATGAGACAATATAGTTCGGCATGACAGGAATTTTACCGCCTCCCCCCGGAGCATCAACGACGTAGGTCGGTACAGAAAATCCGCTTGTATGTCCGCGCAGGCTTTCAAGAATCTCTATTCCTTTCCCCACAGGAGTACGAAAATGACTTAAACCTTCAGAAAGATCACACTGGTACAGGTAGTAAGGACGCACTCTGTTCTTGACCAGCTTCTGATTCAACGTTTTAATCAACCGAGGACAATCATTCACTCCGGCAAGAAGCACACTTTGATTCCCCAATGGAATTCCAGCATCAGCAAGCTTGCTAAGAGCCCTTCTTGAGGAGTCTGTAACCTCACGAGGGTGGTTGAAGTGTGTATTAATCCACAGAGGGTGATGTTTTTTGAGCATGTTAATTAAATTATCGGTGATACGGTAGGGCAGTACCACTGGCATGCGGGTTCCGATACGAATAACCTCAACATGCTCAATCTCACCGATTTTAGTTAGAATCCAGTCCAGTTTCTCGTCGGAAAGCATGAATGGATCACCACCAGACAATAGCACATCACGCACCTGCGGAGTATTGCGTATGTACTCAATTCCCTGCTCCAGCTGATCTGTTGAAGGAATAGAATCCTTATCACCTACTTTACGCTTGCGGGTGCAGTGTCTGCAGTACATGGAGCAAAGATTGCTGATATGGAAAAGCACTCGGTCAGGATAACGATGAGTAAGACCTGGCACAGGACTGTCTTTATCCTCGTGTAACGGATCAATCATATCGCAACGTTCAATTTTCAATTCTTCAGGACTTGGAAATGACTGCAGGAACACGGGGTCATTTTCATAGTCCTCCACATCAATCAGTGAAAGATAATAAGGTGTAATAGCCAGAGGGAATTTCCTCAATGTCAGTTCATGCTTCTTTCTATCACTGTCGCTAAATTTTATTCCAAGTGCTTTTTCAAAACCGGAGACAGTTTTAATTGTATTGCGAACATGCCACTTCCAATCAGTCCAGTCTGTTTTGCAAGAGTCATCATCAATTACGCCGGCCAATTCTTCCTGTCGTTCTGTATAAACAGTCATAATTTCCTATAAGTTTAAAATTATAAAATTTGAGAGAGAAATTCCTGTGTTCGCTGCTCGGAAGGAGCTGAGAACAATCTGGAAGGAGAATCCTGCTCAAGAATCACTCCCTGATCCATAAAAGCAACTGAATCCGCGACTTCATTCGCAAACCCCATTTCATGAGTCACGACCATCATAGTCATACCTTCATCTGCAAGATCGCGCATAACGGTAAGAACTTCACCGACCAGTTCTGGATCAAGAGCGGAAGTAGGTTCGTCAAAAAGCATTACTTCAGGTTCCATTGCTAAGGCACGGGCAATTGCCACTCTCTGCTTCTGCCCACCGGATAAAGTCTCTGGATAAGCATCGGCTTTTTCAGCCAAACCGACTTTGTCTAGAAAAGACATGCCTATCTCAACAGCTTCCTTCTTCGGGCATTTTTTAACCTGCATGGGACCTTCGATAACGTTGCCCAGTACACTCATATGCGGAAATAGGTTGAAATGCTGAAAAACCATTCCCACCCGACTGCGCAGAGCGTTGATTTCTTTCTCACCACTGGGGATCTTATCCCCGTTAAGGCTGATCTGGCCTTTGGTGTAGGTTTCAAGACGGTTCACACATCTAAGAAGTGTAGATTTACCTGATCCACTGGCCCCGATAACCACTACAACGTCGGAGTTGCCAACGGTCAGGTCCACACCTTTCAGCACATGGTTTACATCAAACCATTTGTGAACGCCTTCAATATTGATTGTATCTTGCATGAGTCCTCCTGTGTAAAGGATGCTTACCTTTGAGCTTTCGGAAATAATTTCTCCTCGAGCGAATTCGTCAGCAACCTGCATTGGACTTTCTACCGGTTTATTCCGGTATAGATATAACTATTTCAAAAATTTGGTCTTTATGCTCTGCTGGTATCAAGGCGTCTTTCAATTCGATGAAAAATAAAAGTGAAAGCCCCGGTATAAATAAGGTAGAAAACCCCGGCTATGGTCAGCATTTCCATCATCATAAAGTTTGATGAAGCCAGTTGCTGCGCTTTAAGCAATAACTCATTGATTGTAATCGCACTGGCCAGAGATGAATCTTTCAAAGCAATAATAAACTGATTCCCTAAAGCCGGAATTGCGCGCTTAAATGCCTGGGGCAAAATAATTCTGAGCATTGCTCGAGGGTAACTCATCCCTATACTGCGAGCCGCCTCCATCTGCCCGGAAGAGATAGAAACAATCGCACCTCTAAAAATCTCAGCGATATAAGCCCCATTATGAACACCAAGAGCCAAAACGGCCGCAGGCAGTGCCGACAATCCTATAAGGCTTCGCATACCAAAATAGATAAACAATAACTGCAGCAGAAGCGGAGTTCCACGAATTACATAGATATATGCATGAGCTGGAAGATTAAATATCTTCTTATCTGAGATACGCATGAAGACTGTAATAAGTCCGAGGATCAGTCCAAGAAGAATACCAAGCATGGTAATCTCAAGAGTCATCCATGCCGCCGGGAGAAAATACGGAATATAATCCGGCAGGCTTGTAAAATCAAAATACATTTTTCTACCTTTAATCAAAAAAGATAAGGAGCTTTTCAGCCCCTTATTTTTTTATTATTTTTTAGTAATATCCACATTTAGCCACTTCTTACTAAGCTTCGTAAGAGTGCCATCTTCGTGCATCTGGTTAAGTATCTTATCCACCTGATCAGTCAATGTCTTGTCATCCTTACGAAAAGCAACTGCAATATCTTCCCTGCGCAGAGGGGAACCGAGAGGTTTTATCTTAAATTTACCACTATTCATGGCATTCACGCCCACAACGCGGTCGGTAATAACTCCGTCGATAACACCATTTGAAAGTTCGGTAAGAGTTTGAGTGTCGTCCTTATAAAGGCGAATGTCGGTGACTCCCAGTTTTTTGGCATCCTGCTCAAAAGTGGTTCCGGTAACGAGCCCGATAGCCTTTGATTTCAAGTCCTGAACGGATTTAAATGGAGCATCTTCACGGACGAACATTTGTGCGCCCGAATAATAATAAGGAATGGAAAAATCCACGACCTTCTTACGCTGTTCGGTGGCGGCCATACTGCCAAGAATCCCGCTATAAATTCCGGAACGTAACCCTTCAATTATGCCGCTCCATTCAGTGGTGACAGGTTTAAGCTTCACGCCTAGTCTTTTTGCAACTTCTTTAGCCACATCCACATCAAAGCCGACGAGCTCATTCTTATTGTTGTAAAAATTAAACGGAGGGTACCCCCCACTCATAGCAAAACTGACTTCACCGGACTCTTTAACTTTCTCCAAACCTTTTTTTTCCTGCTGGGCACAGCCGGATACAGCCACAGCGATAAACAAAGTGAACACCATAAGGTACAAGGTAGTAAAACGTCTCATGTTTTCTCCTAAATATGTAATATTAATTTTTGTCGTATACGCTTTTATATACGATCACAGATGAAGTAGACGTGATTTTTTGAATTTTCATACGATGCATAAATGAAAATATCTTAAATACAATCAATGCAGTAAGAGAGAATACAGCATTAAATAGTGCATCTCTAAGATTAATTCTTGTAAGTTATTTAGAGTACATAAGCACTCTTAAATACAAATTAAAAGACTACCATCCTGTTAACGGGTATAATAGAACCTAATTTACATATAACAACAAGGCGACTTTATGGGTATCTATTGGGTATATTGACTACCCAATAATTTTATGAGCCAATCTGGCTTTTAAGATAAGAAATCAGAGAAACACTCTTGCCACGCAAACCAAGTTTACGGCGGATATTTTTTCGGTGGGTACGTACTGTGTCTGCCGCTATCGCCAACAACTCAGCAATTCTTTCAGAACTCTTTCCAGACTCAATATAGCGGCAGATTTCAACTTCACGAGGAGTAAGCTTAAGCAGGAGTTCCTCAAAATGATCCCCGCTCTCACCTGCTAAAGCTGAAAGGCGTTCTTTTATAAACAGACCAAAGCTGGTGCGCAGCTGCGGAAGCGGCTCTTTTATCATACGGTCCAATGCGGGTAAGATCTGCTCCCGGACCTGCAGGGCAAATTCTTCATGCATATCCTTCTTCTCTTCCTCTACCGACTCAATGACAGTACGCAGAGCCACGTTCATTCCGTCAACCTGCTCACGGCTCTCTTCAAGACCGGTTTCAAGGCGTTGAATATCACTCATATCACGCAGCACAAGATGAAAAACTATCCCCGACTGCAGCCGGACTTTATGCATGGTCAACTCAACAGAAATATCGTTACCGTCACTATCACGCACTGTTAGCAGGTCATCAAATGGAACAGGTATTTCAGTAGTGCAAGTCTCAAAATACTGTCGCACAACTCTGGCTGATTCAGCATTGAAAATATTAAGGCAACTGTTCCCGGAAAGAGTTGAACTACGTCCGAGAAGTCTCTCAGAAGCAGGATTCGATGTCAGTATTCTAAAGGTAGAATCAGCAAGTATTGTGGGGTCTTGCGCGGCTTCAAACAAAGCATTGAAAAGAGAAATACTATCATCTAATGCTGCAATATTATCTTCAATACGCTCCTCATAGGTCTCATGCAGCTCTACGAGTGGAGCATTATTTGTAATAATTGCAACAAATCCTCCCGAACAGTACGGTCTCCTTAAGGAAATGAAGCGTAGGGAATAGCTTCCACCGCTTTCGCCATAAGGAATTTCATGGACACTTTCAGCAGGAAAAGATTGTAAAAAGGCATCTATTCCCGATGAATCGACCCCTAAAAGGCTCCATATTCTTCGTTTAGTCAAAGGCCCATCAAAAAAATCTACAGCAGGAGGATTCGCCGAACAGATAAGACCGCTATCATCGGTAAATAAAATGAAGTCTGAAAAAGACTCAAAAACGTCAGAGATCTCTTCAGGCAGTCGCCCGGAATTGACGTTTTCACCTTGATTAGTCACAGCGTATTCTCCCAACAGATTAAAATTAAATTTTCATATAAAAACTCACATGGGATTTGATTACTGAAGCTAAACTTCATAAAAAGTGTTCCAAATCTTAACCGAGCATAACACTTAGTTGCATAGTTTTAGCCAGCAAATTGAGATAAAATATTTGAAGCCCATACAGGCAACTGTTTTTCGTTAACTTTGATGGTTACATCTTTATTTTTTTACCCATGACCATCTCTTTTAAATCAATTCTTTATTATCAATAAATTCAAACAGCTGATCCATATAAGATCAAATAATCTCTCTTGTAAAGAATCACGCCTTCACCAGCACAGCTATTGTTTGGACAGTTTGCTGAAAGTACTGATTACACGCCACTCCAAATATTTCTGTATTGAAACAAAAAATATTATATTTAACTATTTTTTAAAAACTTATTTTCACGAATTGTTGTTGGCAGGTATTTAGGTGATAAGTTCAATTATTATAACCATTAAAAAAGACCGGGAACTATCTTGTTTCCGGTCTTACATATTCTGTTTTTTTCTTAAATATTAATTAGTTGAATTGGTATCAAATATACCGATTTGATTCCCCAGACGAACCTTAATCGCATCGGAACTGTATTTTCCGGGTTCAAAAATTAAAATAACCATAGACCCTCCATAAAGAAAGTGTCCCAATTCATCACCACGCTTGACCGCTACCGGATCTTTCGCTTTGAGAAACTTGTCTTTGAATATAACGGACCCAACAGTGCTTAGCCCCACAGGAACAACTCCTACAAGACCGTATTTTCCGGTATCTATAATAAAATAACCACGCTGATAGCTTTCAAACGCACCAAAACTTGCACCGTAAGCCCCTACGTTGCCATTAGCCGGAACGAATTTTGGAAAATCTTCCATCCCCAGCAATGCTCCGTCCACTAGACGTGTTTCAATAATTTTACCGCCGACCGGAGCATGATAGTAGTGGTAGGTATTAGGCATCAGAATACAAGATAGAGCCGTACCACCAACAAAATGACTCCAATAGCGTGATCCTTTCAGTAGCTCCTTAATATTCAGTTCCTGAGTACCTTTAGTCCTGATCTTGGTGGTTCGATCTACAATTTTTGCAGGAATGGAATTCATAATAGCATCGGTCGGCGCGGAAATAATATAATCTCGGCCCGGCATAGTCTGCGGGCGGACCTTGTTGATATCTTTAAACTTACGTGAAAAAAAGTCATTGTAAGACTTAAATCCACCATCAGCAGCTTTTGGATTTGGCAAGTCGTATTCTTCCTTTTCAATACGGGGATCAGCGAGCCATTTGGCTACATATTTTATCGAAGCTCTGCTTGATAGATATTCACCGCGCTCACGTGCAAAACGATTGAATATATCAATTCCCGGTGAAGTCTGGAAAGCGACTCGACCAAATGGATTTTTATATGCAAACAGATCCATCTGTTCTATATATTTAAGCCCGTTATCATGACTGCCCTTTGCTTCCGGTAGAAAAGAACTCCACTCCACAAAAAACGGAATCAGGTCGGCAAATGTTCTCCCCACCCAAGGATTACCACCTTTCCTGTATTCTTCCGAAACAGGCTGCATATTTTTAAATGCCTCATCAATAAGCACCTTAAAGACCTTATCATGATTATAAGCATCGATAAGATCTGTAATAGCCCCTTTACATGGACAATCCTCTGGAATGGATATTTTTTCGGACGCAGTAGATATAGATGAAATAGAAAGGAAACTTATAAACAAGAACACAGATGCAAATATACGGAAACTGTTTTTCATAACCCACGACCTCAGGATAAAAGTTAACTTCAGTCTGAATCAAGTAACAAACACTGTAAACGAATCCGTAATAACATAGCGCTAGATATAATCATAGCAAAATAGATTTTACTTGATCTCATCAGCAGTCAATGCTCCTCACTTCTGATTCACCCGGATGCGCCTTAGCCTTAGACAACCTCCCCAACTCCCTCAACGCACCATCCAATCCGCATGTAATAAACATATCATATCAATCACAAGATAATAATAAGCGAATTATTCTACTAGTTCTTAACAAATGCCTTCAAGAACTCCATATTTTTTTTAGTGGCCTACTTCCCCTACTCTTTCCAGAACATACGTATAAATTAGTATTATAAAACTCCAAAATATCTCAAAAAAGAAAATCACACATATAAAAATCATTTTTACTCAACCAAATACTAGTGAAATATTTTTATATTGACATTCATTCTCAACATCAATATCAAGTGAGCGATCATACTATACTAAAAAATAAATCAAACATATTGGTAAGCACCATTGCCTCTCCAATTTTTTATACAAAAAACTCGAGACCATAGAGTTAATATGTTGACGAGTAGTTTTATTAATTGAAAATGAGAGTTGTTTTCGTTTTCGATAACATACTTTCAACAACCTTAAGTAACCCGTTAATGGAGAAATGATGCGTAACAAATCTTTGATTGTTTTGCTTGTTCTTACGATGGTTTTTGGCCTTACAGCTTTGGGACAGGCCACCACCGCTAAGGACACCTTGGTCATGGCCAACTACCGCGACCTGCGAGATCTGAATCCTCACCTCTATGGCGGTGAAATTTTTGGTCAAAACCTTCTTTTTGAAGGGCTTGTATTTCTGGATCAAACCGGAAATCCAACTCCGTGGCTTGCAGAAAGCTGGAAAGTTAGCCCTGACGGCAAGCTATATACTTTTAAACTGCGCGACGATGTATCCTTCACTGATGGAACTAAATTCAACGCAAAAACAGCTAAACAAAACTTTGACACCCTGCTTGAGAATGGCACCCGTCATGGCTGGCTGGAGTCCATTAGGCTCATGCTCGCAGTACAAAATAAAGGTAAAGAAGCTGTTCGCACGACAGGCGAATACACACTGGAAATAGAATTTGCTGAGCCTTATTACCCTTTTATTGTAGAGCTTGGCGTAACACGCCCTTTCCGCATGATTTCCCCCAAATGCTTTAAAGGAAAAACATCCAAAAACGGCGTAAACTGCCTGCACGGAACAGGCAGTTATATACTGAAAGACAACACAGTTGATGAATATTCTGAATTTGTTGCCAATGAAAACTACTGGGGTAAGAAACCTGCTATCAAAAAGATTATCGCCAAAGTTATCCCCGACAATCAGGCTCGCCTGATAGCACTTGAAAGCGGTGATATCGACCTCGTTTACGGTCTCAATCTGATCAGCCCTAAAGCTTATAAACGTTTCGAAAATAAAAAAGGTTTCGGAACAGTTATGTCCGATCCCATGTCCACCCGCATGATGATCTTGAACACTACTCGCCCCGAGCTTAGCGATGCTCGCGTACGTAGAGCTCTCCAATATCTTACCAATCGCCAAATCATCAGTGACAAAATTATGCTTGGAATGGAAACTCCGGCATACACTCTGTTTTCCAAAAACATCCCCTGCGCAAATATTGATCTTGAACCTTACAAATACGATCCTAAAAAAGCTGCTGTTCTGCTAGATGAAGCAGGCTGGAAAATGGATGGTTCCATCCGTAAGAAAGACGGAAAAGAGCTCAAAATAACGTTGACTTACGACAGCGACAAAGTCCTTGAACGCACCATAGCTCAATACCTGCAAAGCATGTGGGGCAAATCTGGAGTTAAGATGAAAATCGTAGGTGAAGAAGAACAGGCTCACCGCGACCGTCTCAAAGGCGGAGATTTCGACATCTCCTTCAACATATCTTGGGGAACTCCATACGATCCGCAATCATTCATCGGAGCTATGCGCAAACCAGTATACGGAGACTACGCTGCGCAGCAGGGACTTAAAGAAAAAGCTCAGATTGATCAGGCTATCCTTGATGCCCTGAAATCCGTGGACATAAAAAAACGCCAGGAACATTACACATACATTTTGAAAACACTGCACGAAGAGGCTGTTTATCTGCCGCTTACTTACGAGCGCAACCGCGCTATTTTCAGTGATAAAGTCAAGGATGTAGGATTCAATCCATCCCAGTTTGAAATTCCGCTCCAGCGCATGAAACTACAATAAAACAAAGGGCCTGCTCTATATGGATGCAGGTCCTACAAGAATTCACCCTTAGTAAATTTATTTTCTAAACCCAAACCCGGCAGACAAAACTGTATGCATGTTTATATTATCCGCAGGACCCTGATCGCCCTTGCAACACTGCTCGCGGTTTCATTCCTTTCATTTTCATTAGTCAATCTTACTCCAGCCAATCCGGCTGAGGTGGCTTTGCGGGTCAATGATGTGATTCCAACACCGGAAGCCATTCAGGAAATGAAGATTGAGCTCGGTATGGATAAACCGTTTCTGGTTCGTTACGCCATCTGGTTGGAGCGCTGTGCTCATTTGGATTTCGGAACATCATTTACCAACACGAATCGTACTGTTGCCGGAGAACTTGCCCGTAGCTTTCCATATACACTTAAACTGACAAGTGTAGCGCTTGTCCTCCTAATTCTCATCAGTTTGCCGGTGGGAGTAGCCAGCGCAGTATGGAAAGACAGCCTCTTTGATAAAGGTGTGCGGTTCATAATTTTCGCAGGAACATCAGTACCTAATTACTGGTTGGCATTTCTCCTAATCTGGCTATTCTCACTAACTTGGAAAATTTTGCCAAGCAGCGGGACCAGCTCCCTCGCACATTACATTCTTCCAGCACTTTCTCTGAACACTCTCTATATTGCGACCTATGTACGCTTGATACGCAACAGTATGCTGGAAAACATGAAAGAAAATTATACTCTCTACGCCCGGGCTCGCGGTATTTCTGAAAAAAAGATTATCTGGCTGCACGTGCTTAAGAACTCACTTCAATCATCCATAACCGCACTGGGGATAGGGATAGTCCGCATACTCTCCGGAACAGTGGTAATCGAAAATATTTTTGCCATTCCCGGAATAGGAAGACTCTGTGTGGCTAGTATTTTCAACCGCGACTACCCTACCCTACAAGCATATATTTTTATCATGGGCGTATTTTTCGTACTCACGAACTTCAGCATAGACATACTACACTGCATGGTTGACCCAAGATTGAAGACGAGGGCGCAACATGCATAAAATACTTAAAAATAAAACCGCTGTATTTTGCATTGTGATCATAGCGATCTTTACTATTGTGGGTATCTTCGCTCCCTGGATTGCCCCCCACGATCCCAATGAAACTGATATCATTAACACCTTCGCTCCATCTTCATGGAAATATCCACTCGGAACAGACCAGTTAGGGCGAGATGTAGCTTCAAGAATCATCTTTGGAGTTAGAACCTCCCTCTTCTATTCCTTTTTAACCATGCTCATAACTGCTGCAATAGGCGCTGTTATAGGTATTACTTCAGGGTACTTCAGAGGAAAATTTGACGAACTCGTCATGCGTGGTTGTGATGTTATGCTTTCATTTCCTTATGAAGTTCTCGTTTTAAGCATTGTTGGAATTCTCGGCCCCGGACTTTTCAATATCGTCCTAGCTAACATCGTGGCCAAGTTGGCGTGGTATGTAAGGATGATACGCTGCGCGGTAATCTCTTATACACACAGCAATTATATTCAATATTCGCAAACCATCGGAACTTCAAAAAGATACATTCTGGTTCGGCACCTCATGCCCAACGTAGCGAGTGAAATAACTCTGCTGGCAACACTTGATGTAGGTTGGATCATCATCAATATATCTACGCTATCCTTCCTTGGACTCGGCGTTCAACCTCCCACGGCAGAATGGGGAGCAATGCTTAACGAAGCCAAAGAAGTGCTTTTCAGTAACCCCGAACAGATGATTTTACCCGGCCTAGCAATCATGATTGTGGTCTCGGCTTTCAACCTTCTGGGTGACAGCCTGCGTGATATTTTCGATCCCAAGGAGCACCAATAATTATGCTGCTACAAGTAGAAAACCTGTCCATAACCCATTATGGACACGGAAAATCCACTCCACTGACTCAGGATGTATCCTTTTCTTTAGACCACAATCAATGCCTTGGCATTGTGGGTGAATCCGGTAGCGGGAAAAGTCTCACCTGCTTGGCAATAAACGGATTTTTAAATAACCATTTTGAAATAACAGGTAGGGCTGTATTCAAAGGCCATGACCTGCTGACCATGAACAAGGAAGAACGTAGAAAAATTCGTGGACGAAAAATATGCATGATTTTGCAGAACCCGATGACTGCTTTTAACCCGCTATTCACGATAGGCTACCATGTTGTTGAAACAATAACCTCCCATCAGAAGTTATCGCCCGCCGATGCTCTTGACTGCATGGCAAAGATTTTTTCACAGGTGAATCTCAAAGATCCGGAAACCATATTCAACAAGTATCCTCATGAACTAAGCGGAGGAATGCTCCAACGAATCATGGTCGCTTTAGCCTTGGTCATGCGCCCGGACCTGATCATTGCTGATGAACCAACGACTGCAATTGATTATATGAGTCAGCAGGATGTGATCAGAGAACTTAAATCTATACGTGAATACTTCAATACAGCACTGATTTTTATCAGCCACGACCTGAGCCTTGTCTCGCATCTGGCCGACAATATCATCGTAATGCATAACGGCAGCGTAGTAGAAAAAGGTAAAGCCGATGAGGTGTTCTTTACCCCGCAGGAAGACTATACCAAAAACCTAATTGAAACCCGTCAACATATAGTACAAACTTTCACTCAGATTATGGGATAAAAACATGCTCCTTAATGTACAAAACGTGACCAAAAGTTTTCCGGTTGGCGAAGACTTGTTTTCCAAACAACGGCAGCAAATACTCAAAGGCGTAACTTTCTCTATGGAAAAAGGAGAATGCCTTGGTATTGTAGGAGAGTCAGGAAGTGGTAAAAGCACTCTGGGCAGGATCATTCTGGGACTGGAAGATGCTGACAGCGGCACAGTAACTTTCTCGCCAGAAGTGACCGCCAGCCCCCTAGCCAAAAGTGTTGTCTTTCAAGATTATACAACATCCGTAAATCCTAGAATGCTGATTAAGCAAGCCATTGCAGAACCGCTCCTGCGTTCCGCAATGAAAAAAACAGCTCTAAAAAAACGTATTGTAGAACTTCTAAATGAAGTAGGACTTGGTACAGATCTAGCTGAACGCTACCCACACCAGTTGAGTGGAGGCCAGTTACAACGCGTGTGCATTGCAAGAGCGATCGCGCCCAATCCTGCATTTATTCTCTTTGATGAAGCCGTAAGCTCACTTGACGTATCCGTTCAAGCCCAAGTCCTCATGCTTATGCGCACCCTGAAAGAAAAACACAATATTGCCTTTATGTTTATCACCCATGACATTACTGTGGCGACATACGTCTGCGACAAACTCATATTTCTCAACAAAGGAATCGTTGCCGAACATATCAATGACATGAAAAAATTAAATTACGCGAAAAATGAATATGCTAAAGATCTTCTTCAGGCTGCACATTTTCTCGAAAAACCATTCACACGTAGAATACAGAATGAACAGTAAATCCATCACCCATCGCCAATACTTCGCTATAGCCCTGCCGTTCATTGTTTCAACAGTCACCCAGCCTCTGCTAGGGGCTGTAGATACTGCCGTTGTAGGACATCTCGATTCACCTATATATATTGGTGGAGTTGCAATCGGCACAGTGATTCTAAATACTCTTTACTGGCTGTTCGGATTCCTCAGGGTAAGCACAACCAGCCAGAGCGCAATGGCCTTGGGCACTAAAAAGAAAGAAGATATCATTGCCAGTCTTTCTCGTCCCTTTATTCTCGCTGCAGGAATGGGTCTGCTCTTCGTAATGCTGCAAATCCCAATTTGGCATGCAGCCCGGTCACTCATGGCCCCGGAGCCGAAAGTAGCTGAGCAGGCAGGTATTTATTTTTCAATCCTGATATGGGGCGCACCTTTTGTTTTACTTAACTATACAGTCATCGGCTGGCTCATGGGGCAAGCTAAGACACGGGAAACCCTTATCACCCAGGTAAGTGGTAATATTCTAAATATTATTTTGGATATTATTTTTGTAACTGGATTCAGACTTGGAGTTGCAGGGGTTGCAGTAGCAAGTCTTATCGCCCAATTCTCTACCCTTGCTTTGGGATTATACTTCGTGCACCAAACGGCTCCCATTTCGCTATCAGATTATCTGGCACAACTCCGTATGAAAAGTGATGATATAAGGATTATTGCTTCCTCAAACATAGACCTGCTGCTGCGTACAGTATGCCTACTCATAATGTTCAACCTCATGACTAAAGTAGGAGCATCTCTTGGCGCAACAGAGCTGGCAACAAATGCAGTGCTGATGCAGGTAACTTTCATCATTAGCTATATATTTGATGGCATTGCCAACACATCAAGTGTTTTTTCCGGCAAATCAGTCGGTCAGCAAGACGCGGAACTAATGTCACTGACTTTCCTTAGGAACAGACAATGGACAATAGGGGTAATGCTCATAATGTCCAGCATAGTAGGAATATTTGGTAGAGATCTTGGAAGAATATTTACAAATATCCCGGAAATCCTGACCAATTATCAAACCGTATATTACTGGGGAATCATTTTCCCCATAGCAGCAGGCTTCGGCCTGACACTTTACGGCATATTTACCGGAGCTGGAGCGACTCGCCCGGTACGAAATTCAACATTCAAGGCACTATTAGGATTTTTAGGAACACTGGCAGTTTGCGTTCCGCTATGGGGCAACACCGGTCTATGGCTGGCATTTATTATATTTTATATTGGTCGAGGTGCTTTTCTCTATCCTTATGTGGGGCAGGTACAGTCCAAAATTAAATAAAGAAACAATCATTTTCTTTAACAACGCAAAGAAAGACACTTTTCAATCTATAGCTGCAAAAAACACTGAAGGACATGCCAAAGCCAATAGACTTAGGGAACCATGCTTCGATTTACGCTCAACCTCTTTAAAAAGAGTAGCTATTTGCTCTTTCTCCGACATGAATTGCGAATGGAAATATTTAACAATCAAAGCCCTCTCCTTAACCCACCAAGCAGCCGCACACCTTACAAGCCATACGAACAAACCTGCCAAAAGAGTCATGACAAAAGCTTTGTATGAAGCACCCAACTTTGGATTTGACGGCAAGAGGATGAAAATCAAGCAGCCCAAATATATTCCCGTCAGTAAAAGAAGGATGCTAAAAACTTTTTCCACCACATCCAGCTTCAGCTTCAAGCCAGAAGTAACAAAAGGGTGCTGAGATAAATCTTTTCTCTCTGGAATGCAGCTTCCGCTAGTACAGACTCTTACTGTAGATTCATCATTATGTTCTTTATTCATGCTCAATCTCTCCATAACTTTATCAGGCTTAGCCATCCTTAAGCGAGCTAAATTATATTTACAAATCTAAAAAGTCAGTAAATTAACTGAGTAGTTAAACAGACATGGGGAACGCTAAGTGAAAAAAATTTGAACTTAATCAAAATTCTTTCACTTTTTTCATTTTATGGGGAAGAGTGGGGGGAGAACTGTTTTGGACATGAAAAAAGGGCCTTTCGCTTTTTGCGAAAAACCCTTGTAATATCTGGTACCGGGAGCGAGACTCGAACTCGCAAGGCATTGCTACCGGCGGATTTTGAGTCCGCTGCGTCTACCAATTCCGCCATCCCGGCCTATGTGAGGGATTGTTAATATTAAATGATCCAGATACTGTCAAGTTTATTTACAAGGAAAATTTAAAATATACAGCTTTTTGCAATAAAAATATTTCTATTTTAAAATCACAATAATAAATCAATTATACGAACTTCAACTATTGTAAACACTAAAAGTCAATGATAACCATGATGCCTATCCACAACTCTTCTAAGCGAGATTCACATGATACCTACCGGTTCCCTTGTTAATGGAGCTGCCATTATTGGCGGATCTTTACTTGGCGTCATACTACACAGCCGTTTCCCAGAACGCATCAGACAAATAGTATTTCAAGCACTTGGACTCGGCACAATCCTTATTGGGCTTCAGATGGCCTTGAAAGTACAAGATATTCTGATACTTATGTTTAGTTTGCTCATTGGAGGAATCATTGGAGAGCTTCTACAGCTCGATACTCTTTTTGAACGCGGAGCCAGCAAATTAAAACAGATGGTTGGTTCCAAGGATACTGGATTTATTGATGGTATGATAACGGCTTCATTAATATTCTGCATAGGGGCAATGGCCATTATCGGATCTTTTGAAGAAGGTATTAATGGCAATACTACAATCCTTTACACTAAATCACTTTTAGACGGATTTGCATCCATAGCCCTGGCTTCTTCTTACGGGATTGGAGTACTGTTCTCATTTATTCCAGTCATGCTCTATCAAGGATCGCTAACTCTTTTTGCAAGCTCATTTCACGAGTGGTTCTCTCCACTGATAATTGACCAACTTACCGCAACAGGCGGTCTGCTCATACTTGGTATCAGCCTGACTTTACTGGAAATAAAACGTATAAATCTTTCAAACCTGTTACCTTCACTTGTGGTTGTCGTACTTCTCACAGTTCTGATAGGTTAACGCTTTAACACTGTTAAATGTATTTTACATTTTCCTGATTGAATAATCTGGACGGATAGGTTTAAATGTATCCATGAAAATCCGTTGGAAAATACTTATCATTCTGCTCATCTTTTCATTGATGCCTTTGGTTGTGACAAGACTCTATGGTCTCAGGTCGCTGACTGAGCTTGGCTCAGATCTACAGATACAGACCAGACTTACACTTCTGGAACGGGCAACAGAATCTCTTTCTTCTATGGCAAAGGGTAGAGCTGCAATCATTAATTTAGAATCCCGCTTATATCATACATCCCTCAAAAGCATTCAAGCTGAGGCTGAAATACGCCTCTCAAGCAGTGAACTGGAACCTTCAATTCCAGATTATTATGTAACTTCTCCTCACTCTACCATCAACAACCCGGAATTTACTTCGGCCCCGGATTACAAAAAAAGAGCTCTGATGGGTAAAGGTGCCAACCGTAAAAAGACACACGACATGACCGAAATTAAACGTGGAGCTCTTATTGATTTACCCATTACGAAAGAGCGAATATCATTCTGGTTAACGGACGGGCTAACTCTTAAACAAGCCGAGCCCTACATAAAAAAACTGTCCCCCATGTTAACCAGTTTTAAAAACTGTAGTGCCACACTTGAAAAATTAGTATTATGGCAAGAGATAACACTTGAAAACGGTCTTGTGGCAACATATCCCGGCCACGATTCTTTTCCCGGTAAATATGATCCCCGTAAAAATGCATGGTACAAAAAGGTAAAAAAACAAAAGAAAACGTTGTGGAACCTTCCAGTGCCGGATGCCGCAACCCGCTCACTATGCCATAGACTCACTGCCCCGCTGTTTAACGATAACGGAGAGTTCATCGGAACAACCTCACTCGTCATCGCGGTCAGCATGCCCATTCATGGATCACTAATACATGCCCTGCAACCGGGAACTACACTTATGGTTGTAGCCAGTGAAAACCCGGAAAGTTTCTCTGACAGCAAACTCCTGATTATAGGTAAGGCTGGAGATAGATATAAGAACATGGATTCTGTTCAAGCTCAAAGACATTTCTGGCAGAGTCCACCGGACCAAGAATGGCTGAAAGAAAATAATCCGGAATTTAGAACACTGGTGCAGGATATTAACGATGGACATAATGGCGTTATTCAAATGAATTACAAGGGAGTACCCTCTTTATGGACTTTCAGCCCGATTAACAATACTATTGCCTTGCTGCTCATCACCCCGACAACGGACTTTACAGCCGAAGCAGATGAAGCTGAACAGTATGTGCGAGAGAGCATTGCCAATCAATATGAAGGAACGTCTCTAATTGCCATTGTCGTCATTCTTTGCGTTTCTGTTGTAGCCTATTTTGTTTCTCAAAGCCTTTCCAGACCAATTAGAATGTTATCTGAAGCAGTTATTAAAATAGGAAAAGGCGACTGGAGTGTTCGCGCTGATTTTCACTCCAGTGATGAACTTGGGGAACTCGCAGAAAATTTCAACATAATGGTTCCACAATTACGGGAACACTCGGCAACGAAGCAGGCCCTCATCCTTGCAGATGAGGCACAAAAAAGTCTTTTCCCGCAGGCAACTCCTAAAATCGATGGTGTTGACATTGGTGCCCGCTGTACCTTTTCTGAAAAAACAGGCGGCGATTATTACGATTTCATCGGATGCAAAACATGTGGGCCAAGTGTATTTGCAACAGCCATAGGTGATGTTTCCGGTCACGGCATAACTGCCGCACTGCTCATGACCAGCGCTCGGGCCTACACCAGAGCATATACAGGACAAGGAAATTCGTTGGTTTGGAGTGTTAAGAATATTAACAGACTTGTAACTAAAGACTGCATGCAAACCGGTCATTTTATGACTATGTTCACTGCTACCTGTGACCTCAACACGAAAAAACTCCACTGGATACGGGCAGGACATGATCCGGCCTTGATATATACACCGCAAACAGATTCATTCACAGAACTTAAAGGCACAGGAATGGCCCTTGGTGTCGATGAAGACTATGTATATGAAGAACATATAACTCAAATACAAACAGGGCAGATATTAGTACTGTATACAGATGGAATATGGGAAGCTCACAGTCCGGCGGGAATACAATTTGGCAAAGACTACCTGCGTCAAATTATATGTGAGAACTGTCATAAGCCTGCGCAGGAAATAGTAGACCTGCTACTTTTAGAAGTCCAAAACCACCGTAGGGGACTCCCCCTTGAAGATGACTGTACGGCCATCGTAATAAAATTTATATGAAATATTCAATCTACGAATTAGCGACATACGCCTTTGACCCCCTGCATGCCTTCTGGGAAAGTGAAAAAACCCAGCGTAGAGTTGCAGGTATACTTATTGTCTGCTTTATTCTCGCTCTTGCCGGTATTGAACTTGGCAGACATAACCTTCTGCCTGCATTTATTGCAGCGAAAACACCTCACAGCCATTACGCAGCAGTAGGCATAGCATTCACGCTGGTTCTGGTACTTGAGGTTATCGGTCTGATTTTTGTACTCCCCTGTTCTTTCGCAAAATCAGTAGGTAAACAGTTTGAAATCCTGTGCCTGATTCTCATGCGTAACTCTTTCAAAGAGCTGGTCAACTTCCCTGAGCCAATCAACTTCACAGGTAATATGACTCCTATCTATCAGATTCTTTCAGATGGAATGGGAGCCTTTATTGTATTCGTACTGCTTGGAATTTATTACCGAATACAAAAGCCCTTACCGGCTATGAAACCTGTATTCAAATTCAGCTATGTGGCATCGAAAAAACTAGTAGCTTTAATGCTTCTAGTATTATTTGCTGGTCTTGGAATTTATGACTTCAGTTTTGTTTTGAAAGGCGAGCATGCCTTCGATTTCTTTAGTACATTTTATACAGTTCTTATATTCAGTGATATACTTCTTGTACTTATCTCACAGCGTTTTCTACCTTCATTTCATGCTGTTTTCAGAAATTCAGGATTTGCACTTGTGACGATGCTTATCCGGTTGGCTTTAGCCGCTCCTCCATTCTATAATACGATATTAGGAGTTTCATCAGCAGGTTTTGCAGTCTTGCTTACCTTTGCCTATAATTCATTCTACACAACACCTAAACACTCTGTTCTTAATAAGTCAGGAGAATAAAATGAAAAGTATATGTGTTTTCCTCGGTGCAAACCCTGGAAATGACCCCAAATATGCCCAGACAGCCAGAAATATGGGTCGAGAATTAGCAAAAAGAAATATCAGAATAATATACGGTGGCTCAAACATGGGACTTATGGGCATTCTGGCAGAAAGTGCACTTGAAGCCGGAGGTGAAGTTGTTGGAGTCATCCCGGAAAGTCTGGTAAAAAAAGAAGTAGCCCACTACGGACTTACCAAATTACATATTGCTGAATCCATGCACGAGCGCAAAGCTTTGATGGCCGAATTATCTGATGGATTTGTTGCCCTTCCCGGCGGCATTGGAACAATGGATGAAATTTTTGAAATCTTTACCTGGGCGCAGCTTGGATTCCACAACAAGCCATGTGGCCTCCTAAATATTGACGGCTACTATGACAAGCTCATAGAATTTCTTGGCGGAGTTGTACAAGAAGGATTCCTTGGTGAAATACATAAAGAAATGCTGATCACTGCAAGCAGCCCATCCGAATTAATTGAAGCATATTCAAATTACGAAGCTCCCACAGTAAGTAAATGGGTTGAAAAAATATCCGTTCAGACAGATAAACGGCAGTAAAAACGAACTGATAGCAAAGAAAAGCCCCCTTTTCAGAAATCTGAAAAGGGGGCTTTTCTTTGCTAAGCTGAAAAAGTCATGCTCCGTCTTATTAAAGAGCCAAACTAAATTCTCATCACAAATACAAACTTAACTGGTAAAATTAACACACCTATAGTAATTATTACCATAATCCCAGACAAGACGGAGGGGATAACATGCTGCAAACAGACTATATTAAACTTGAAGACAAGTTCGGTGCCCGAAACTATAAACCCCTTGATGTTGTTTTAGAAAGAGGAGAAGGCGTTTGGGTATGGGACGTTGATGGCAATAAATATATGGACTGCCTGTCTGCATATTCAGCGGTGAATCAGGGACACTGCCATCCTCGGATTAAAGCGGCAATGCAAAACCAAATGAAAAAACTGACTCTTACTTCCAGAGCGTTCAGGAATGATCAACTGGGCATGTTCTATGAGGAACTGTGTGCGCTTACTAATTCACATAAAGTTCTACCCATGAACAGTGGGGCTGAAGCAGTTGAAACAGCGATTAAAGCCGTCCGCAAATGGGGTTATATGGTTAAAGGAGTTCCAGAAGACCGCGCAGAAATAATTGTTTGTGCCGATAACTTTCATGGCCGCACAATAACCATTGTCGGATTCTCAACTGACCCAATTTCGCGCAGGGGATTTGGCCCATTCACACCAGGATTTAAAGTTATTCCCTTTGGGGACAGTAAAGCATTAGAAAACGCTATTGCTCCAGAAACAGTAGCATTTCTCGTCGAACCGATTCAAGGCGAAGCAGGAGTAATCATTCCTCCGCACGGTTACTTTAAGAAAGTGCGGGAGCTATGCACCATCAATAATGTTAATCTGATCCTAGATGAAATCCAGACAGGACTAGGCCGGACAGGTAAACTTCTGGCAGAAGAACATGAGGATATCGAAGCGGACATTACTCTGATTGGCAAAGCTCTTTCAGGAGGGTTCTATCCAGTCTCAGCAGTTCTTTCAAATACCGAAGTTCTAGGAGTGCTAAAACCGGGCGAACACGGCTCAACGTTTGGTGGCAATCCTCTGGCCTGCGCAGTATCAAGAGAAGCTCTTAAAATACTCACAGAAGAAAATCTTATTGAGAATGCCGCAATTATAGGTAAAAAATTTCTTTCAGGCCTTAAAAAGATAAAAAACAACAAGATAAAAGAGGTTCGTGGCCGAGGACTGCTCCTCGCCGTTGAATTCAAATTAAATGCTGGCGGAGCTAGAAAATACTGTGAAGAATTAAAAGAAAATGGGCTGCTATGCAAAGAAACGCATGATAACATTATTCGATTTGCTCCACCTTTAGTCATAACGGCAGAACAGGTCGAATGGGCCCTTGAACGAATCTCGGAAGCGTTATCAGGCTAATAATACTAGTATAGTAGTCTAATTATCATGTATAGTTAGGCTATTGTATTTTAAAATACTTAAATACACACTATAATTTAATAGGCTCAACGGTTTTCTAGAAACTGAGTCACACATACCCTTTCAGCAACGGATAAATTATGCATTGCAGGATAAATCCACTCTTCATTATAGCATTTTCTTTCTTCCTTATTTTTATATCAATTCCGTATACAGCTTTTGCTTTCCAGCAAGATCTTAGATTTCAAAAATTTCCTTTAAATGAAAGACTGTCACAGTCATCATTACTATGCATGATTCAAGATTCAAAAGGGTTCATGTGGTTCGGCACCTATGATGGTCTTAACCGCTATGATGGACAGAATATAAAAATTTATAAACCATCTAAAAAACCGGGAAGTATTTCTGACGGTAATATTCGTGCTCTATATGAAGATTCAAAAGGCCAACTCTGGGTAGGAACTGGAAATGGACTTAATTTTTATGATCGAAAAACAGACACATTTAAAAGTTATCTGCCTGAAAAAGATAACCCTGACTCAATTTCAGGAAAAAATATCCGGTGTATTTATGAAGACTCAAAAGGACGGATGTGGATAGGAACACACCATGGCCTAAACCTTTTTGACCGGTCATCTGGAAAATTCAAGAAATTTCAAGCTTCAAATTCAACGGCTAGTATCAGTCATAATGAAATACGCAGCATCCATGAAGATATGCAAGGCCATATATGGGTTGGAACAGCTGTAGGTTTAAATCTACTGCTCGATGATGGAAAAAAATTTAAAAAATACCGGAACGATCCAGCAAATCCATCCAGTATTTGTGATGATACAATACTTTGTTTTTATCAAAACAAAAAAAATGAATTATGGATAGGAACAAAAAAAGGAATATCAATATACAACCCGACGTCTGACAACTTTGAAACATTATTCAGATCATTAGAAATTAATGATATCTACGAAGACAACAAAGGGACTCTCTGGCTGGGTACTCTTGAAGGACTGGCAAAAAGATCTGCAGAAACAGCATCGCTTTCTCCCGAAAAAATGCATTTTACCTTCTTCACCAAGAACCAGATGGATCCCCAAAGTATCGGTGACAATAAGATCATAAAAATTTTAGAAGACCGCTCCGGAGTTTTATGGATAGGTACATATGGTGACGGGCTGAGCTTACTGACCCCAAAAATGCAGGCCTTTGGCATCAAATCTCGTCATCCTTGGAAAAAAAACACTCTGCCGGGAATGGAAGTAAGTGCAGTTCTTGAAGACAGCCAGGGGGAGGTATGGATTGGGACATACAAAAACGGACTCAGTATTTATAATCCACATACCAATATTTTCAGAAACTATAGCAAAAATTCAAAGAAACCATGGAATCTTTCTGGCAATAGAATCAACTGTATCTTTGAAGATTCCAATGGACTTTTCTGGGTGGGTACACGTAAAAATGGTGTATTTGTAATTGATAAAAATAAAGGAATTGTTTCTCGCTATCGTAGAAATAAAAAAGATCCTGAAACTCTGAGCCAGAATAATGTCTGGTGGATTTACCAAGGCAGTAAAGGCTATATATGGATAGGTACCAGTAAAAAAGGGTTGAATAGGCTAGATCCGAAGACCGGTAAAATTAAACTTTTCAGCCACTCTGACAAAGATCCAACCAGTCTTGGACATAACAGGGTGCGCAATATTTTTGAGGACAGCCACCATAATTTCTGGGTCTGCACCAATGCAGGGCTGAATCTGATGGACCGGACAAACGGAACATTCAAACACTACAAGCATGACCCAGAAAACCCAAATACAATTTCCAACAATAGAGTAACACCTATTGCAGAGGCTGCTGATGGTTCTTTATGGATAGGCACTGATCAGGGTCTGAACAGATTTGATCCGGTAACCGAAACTTTTACACGCTTCACAAAAGAAAACAGGCTGGCAAATGATGGAATTCAAGGTCTTTGCATAGATAATAGCGGTAAAATATGGGTTTCAACCTTTAAGGGAATTTCAACCCTTGAACCGACCACAGGAAAAATATGGAATTTCGGTCTTTCTGACGGACTACAAGGGATAGAATACTGGATAAACTCTTATAATAAAGGTCAAAGCGGGAAAATGTATTTCGGAGGACTTAAGGGAATGAACATGTTTGACCCTCGTGATATAAAAATTAATCATGTTCCGCCGCCAGTTGTAATCACCAATCTTACTATAATGAACACTCCGGTAAACCTCGGCACGAACATTTCTGAAACTAAGGAAATCACCCTGTCGTGGAAAGATGCAATGTTCACATTTTCCTTTGCAGCTCTTGATTATCAAAATCCAAAACTGAACAAATACAAATATAAACTAGAAGGTTTTAATGATCGCTGGATAGACGCAATATCAGATGCTTCTGCAACCTTCACCAACTTTGACCATGGCACATACACATTCAAAGTAATTGCTTCCAACAGTGACGGAGTATGGAACAAAATAGGTACCAGTATCAAGGTAAAGATTATCCCTCCATTCTGGAATACATGGTGGTTTAAGTCTTTAGTAATATTTATTATTCTTTTCTCATCACTACTTTTTATGCAGTTACGAATCCTAGCAGTACAAAGGCAACGAGAGAGTCTTGCCCGCCAGGTTGATAAAAAGACAGCAGATCTAAGTCATGAAATAGAAGAGCATATGAAAACAGAGCAACAACTTGAGGATGCTATAATAAAAGCTGAGGAAGCCAATCAGGCTAAAAGTGCATTTCTCGCCAGTATGAGCCATGAAATACGTACTCCGCTAAATTCAATTATAGGAGTTGCTGATCTGCTCAAAGGCACGGAAATATCTGATGAACAAGCAGAGTATGTAAATATATTTGAATCTTCCAGTGAAATACTTCTATCCATTATTAATGATATATTGGATTTTTCAAAAATAGAAGCAAACCATGTTAAGCTTGAAAGCATCCATATTGACCTGCTGCAGGAAATTGAATCCATACTTTCGCTGCAAGCCACAGCTGCAATTATGCGTGGAATAGAACTGGTTTGCAGATTCAAACCGGATGTACCAGAATTTGTTATCGGAGACCCGACAAGGTTGCGTCAAGTCTTACTCAATATAGTTTCAAATGCAGTTAAGTTTACTTCTCATGGAGAAGTCAGCATGACTGTTGCCCGGAGTTCAAATCCAAATAAGTCTGATGATATTATCTTCACTATTGCCGACACAGGAGTAGGCATAGATCCAGAGAAGCTTGAATCAATTTTTGCTCCTTTCTCACAGGCAGACAGCTCTACCACCAGAAGGTTCGGAGGTTCAGGTCTGGGACTTTCTATCAGCAAAAAATTGTCAGAACTTATGGGCGGAAATATTAAAGCTGAAAGTACTCCAGGTGTTGGAAGCTGTTTTAAAGTTACTCTTCCTCTACCCCGCGATCTTGAATCATCCTCCAGTAAGCAACCAAGTCTGGATAATACGGAAATAATTGTTGCGGTCCGCAACCCTAATGCTCTTAACGCTATCTGCGAAACTCTAAACTCATTCGGGGCTACAACTACCCCTTGCTTCAACGCAGAGTCACTTCGTGTACTTTTATCAGCACAATCAGATTACAAGCATAACATTTTAGCTTATGACATGACTTTTCAAAAAAATAAAAATCTTAACCTACTAGAGAATATACAACAATCTGGAGTTAAACTTCCTCCTGTACTTTTAATGCAGCAGGGTGTCAGTTTTGACCGTAATCTATTACAGGGAATGATCAACGCACAAGGTATAACGATGCCGCCGCCGAAGCGCACGCTTCTGCGGACTATAATGAAAATGCTGGCAATTTCTCCAGCAACTATACAGGATTCATCTAGGAATGATTTAGCACAACTACCTGATATAAGAGTTCTTCTTGTAGAGGACAACATATCAAACCGTGAATTAGTAAGACACTTCTTTAAAAAGACAGAAGCAACCCTTATTATGGCAACAAATGGTAAAGAAGGGTTAGAGCTGGCTCTTTATGAGAAATATGACATCATCCTCATAGACATGGAAATGCCTGTGATGGATGGCTATGAATTTCTCAGTCAGTTCAGGAAGAAAGAAATGGAAACACACGATAAAAGAACTGGGATTATAGCCCTTACGGCCCATGCATCATCAGAGTTTAGAGAAAAATGCCTCGAAGCCGGGGCTGATGATTTTCTTCCCAAACCAATCAAACAGGCAGCTCTCCTACGAACAATTCTTGCCTTGCATAATAGGATAAAGTGATGACAAAACTTAGCGTAAGCCAAACAAAATGGAATAGAGCAATCCACATGCTGAGCGCATGCCTATGGGGGGGAGGAGCCCTTTCAATGGTATTGCTGCACAGCACGATTACTCCCTTTTCAGGAGAAGCCCTTTACGGTCGAGACCTCTGCATAAAAGCGATTGACCAATACGTCGTCACGACTGGTGCATTCGGCTGTCTCATTACTGGAACTATCTTTGCGTGGAAAAACTCTTGGGGATTTTTTAAATATAACTGGATAATAACCAAATGGATTATCAACGTCGGTTTCATCATATTCGGCTTCTTATTTTACATGCCTTGGCTTGATCACATGAGTGAACTATCTGGAAAAACACAACTTATGGCCCAGCTTACCCCTGAATACCTTCGCAGCCAAATGCTCAACGAAGTTACCGCCTTTATAGTATTCGGCTGCCTGCTTCTGTTAGTGTTAATTTCAGTTTTCAAACCTTGGGGAAAAAACAGCTCATTTCAAAGAAAATCAAATATGTCCTAAAAAATCGACATATTGCAACTGGTATGACAGCTTCTCCCTTACTCTCCTATAATTTTGACCAGCACACGTTTTTTACGTCCACCGTCAAACTCACCATAAAAAATTTGTTCCCAAGTACCAAAATCAAGCATACCATCAGTAATGGCAACCACAACTTCGCGTCCCATAACCTGCCGTTTCATGTGCGCATCGGCATTATCTTCATACCCATTATGACGGTACTGGCTAACAGGCTCATGTGGGGCCAATTTTTCCAACCACTGCTCATAATCATGATGAAGACCGGGCTCATCGTCATTAATAAAAACACTGGCTGTAATATGCATGGCATTGACCAGGCAAAGGCCTTCTTTTACACAGGACTCAGCAATACACTTTTCAACATCAGACGTGATGTTGATAAAGTCTCTGCGGCCGGGAACCTCAAACAACAATTCATGTCTATAAGACTTCATATTTATTTCCTCACTTACAGTTAAGTATATGTCAGCCATCAACAACACTTGACAGTAATAGCATGCAAATGCTTGATTCAGCTTCCGGCAACAGAATGTTCAAAACACATTTAAACCATTTTGCCGACATAAACAATTTTCATTAACAGACGTTTACCCTCTACCATTATATTCATAATGCGCCGAACACTTAATAAGAATTATGAAAAGGAATAGAGGATCTTAGATAAAAAATGGAGATAACTCCAGAAGAGACATAAGAAAAAAGGAGCATACGATGGATAAAGGATACGCAGAAACTATTGCATCTGACATCATGCAGATGTTGGAATCAGCTAAAAGCAGCAATCTTAATTTAAACAGTGGATTTCAGAACGACGCATTTACCGCAGAAAAATTTTCATTCGGATATCTTTTTTACCCCCGTGACATGTTGCTCGGAATTCCCAACCTGCCCCAGGCAGTGCGGAAAAAAATAAAAAAATCTAATATCCTAGGCTTGGTAGACCTTGAGGGTAAAAAAGTTGGCATTCATCTGATTTGTTCTTTGCCACAAGGATTTGATGAAATCGAATCGGCACAAGATATAATTGATGGGATTAACAATAAAGAGCTGATGGACTTTAAGGGACAAATTGCAGAAATTCTGCACAAAGATCTAGTTGGTAATACTGAAGCACCAAAAACAGCTCAATAAAATATCATTTTTTAGTAATACGGCTGCTCCTTACAAAAGGTGCGGCCTATCTTACCCTTTAGGAATGAGTCTGCCTATTATCTTTACTAATTCGTCAATTTTGACAGGTTTAGATGAATAAGCATCCATTCCACTATCTAAAAATTTTTCGCGATCACCTTCCATTGCATATGCAGTTAGAGCAATGATCGGAATATCATTACCTGATTCCCTGATTTTTCTTGTTGCTTCCAACCCATCCATTTCCGGCATCTGCACATCCATAAGAATAACGTCAAAAGGCCCCTCATTTTCAAGCAGCTCAAGAGCTTCAAGCCCATTCTCTGCGGCCTGCACATGAAAACCTTCTTCTGTCAAAAAATGCGAGATATAAACCTGATTCGTGGCATTATCTTCAGCAAGAAGAATATTCGCTCCAGACTTAACCCCCTCATTCCCATTATCAATAAGTGTTGATTTGTTAACCCTTTGTCCTTCACTTGATTTAAGCCTAACGGTAAACTTGAATTCAGTTCCCCAACCAATCTTACTGTTGAAATCAATATGCCCACCCATCATTTTGACAAGTTGACGCGAAATAGCAAGTCCAAGGCCGCTGCCCGGATGCCGTTTTGAGTATCCGGCATTAAGCTGCACAAAACTTTCGAACAACTTTTCTGCTTTATCTTTAGAAATTCCTATTCCTGTATCCCTAACCCTGAACTCAAGTATAGCCCCCTCATCATAACTTCCCACATGATCAACAGAAATTTCAACATATCCTTTTTCTGTAAACTTAATGGAATTACCTACAAGATTAATAATGATCTGCCCAAGCCTGTATTCATCACCATGGTAAAATCTTGAAACATTTTCATTAATATTGCTCCGCAACTCAATTCCCTTTTCCTCAGCCTGAACCTCAAGTACAGATAGCTGCTTACTGAGCATCTCATGAAAATCAAAATCCTCAGGCCTAAGTTCCATCTTGCGGGCTTCTATTTTAGAAATATCAAGAATATCATTAATTATATGTAACAGTGATTCTGCTGCCTTCTTTACCGTGGCCAGATACCCTTTCTGCTCACCTGTAAGATAGGTATTCAGCGTCATATCAGTCATACCAATAATTGCACTTATCGGAGTACGAATTTCATGACTCATATTAGCTAAAAACTCGCTTTTAGCTCTGTTCGCTTCCTCTGCTGCATCTCTTGCTTCGCAAAGCTCAACTTCACCGCGCTTTCTTTCAGTGATATCCTGCCCCACGGCTAAAACACCAAGAGCATCACCTTTAGCATCAAGTAAACGGGACAAAGACCACTGTACCAGAGATTCTTCTCCGTCACTTGTTTGTACATAATTCTCCTGTAATCTCAATGGAGTACCAGATAGCACAGTAGCAAATTGACGGGAAGAGTCGCCCCACAGACGCTCAGGCACAAACAGTTCATAATAATCACGCCCCAAAACTTCGTGACGGGTTCTACCGAAAAGTTCCTCTGCCATACGGTTAAACTCTAGAATCTTTTTGTCCGGCGAGAGCAGAATTATAACACTTTCTGCGGTCTTAACCAAAGAACGAAAACGGTAAGCACTCTCTTTCAAAGCCTCTTCCACTTTTTTTCTGGTGGTAATATCTTCGACTGTAGCGACGACCTTTTTAATACTTCCATCATCAGCAAAAAGAGGAGATGCGTTAATAGACAACAAAACCCTTCGACCATCCAGCCAGTGGATGGCATAGCGGATGTCAAGAACGGCATTACGAATCTTCATAACACGGTTAAAAGCAAGACGCTCCTCAGGAAAAAGTGAGCCGTCATGTCCACGAATTTTCCAGATAGGATCGTTATGCTGCCTGCCTATAATATCTTCACGAGAAACGCCATGTACCCTTGCGGCCTGTTCATTTGCAAAAATAATTTTACCGTCATTGTCCATCACCAGGATTCCCATGGGACTGGTTTCCATAATACTTCCCATAAGATCACGCTCACGCTGCAATTCAAGCTCAACCTTTTTACGCTTATCAATATTGAGATAGAGAAAAGCAATAAAAGCCAGCAAAACCGTAATCACAACTCCTGCACTAATTGCAAAAATACGGTCCAGATCAGCAGCCCCAAGCTCTGTAATAGAATTAGAAAGCCACCCGTGTGCAAAAATATCCGTACACCCGGGGAGCAGTACTAATAAGACCAAAAGTATATTACGCATCATAACTCTGATTATCATCCGATTAAACTTGTAAGCTTAAAAACAGCTAATGAATAAAATATAACATACTATTATCTTCATTAATCATTCAGAGCAAGTCCGCAGCAAAGAATATTGATTACAATCTGCCTTTAAGCTGCAATCCTTTTATAAGTCCAAAACACCCAGCAAGCATCATATCACCACCTGGGGATGGAAACTCAACAGGATAATCATTTAATAGATTGCGCTTTGGCCCCATCACATAGGTTGGAATAAAACCTCCAGCAGCATCAGGAAGGTCCAGAGTCATGCAACCATGCCCCCAGTCATCAAATACATCCTGAAAGCATATATCACCTTTGCGAAACGATAAGGATTCATTCCATAGCTTTTCGGAGGTCATATTGCCGGTATGATGTTCATATACGCCAAATACCAGTCCTTTATAAATTAAAAACGAAACAATATGACTATTACCGACATTAATCAGACAAATCCCCTCTCTATGGCTATGGTCCATAATCTCATCTACAAACAAAGCACCCAGTACAGCGGCAGCTCCGGTATCTGACACAGGTCCGCCACCGATGGACTGCTGTAATTCTCTCAGTCTGGTAAACTCAGATGGAACTATATCAAACAGCAGACTTGCCGGATTCCCTTTATGAACCAGCAATAGTTTTTCCCAGAGATTAAATCTGCCAATACGGTTACTTTTACCGGGATGATAACCATGATCCTGTACCGAAGCGACAACAAGATCAGGGTATTCAAGACCGGCAGCAGATAAAAAGCACTGCCACCAGCCTGCATCGAAATCACATAAATGCACAGGAATAGTATCGGATGGCAGCGAATCTTTTAAAATAATACCTTTTTTTTCAAGCTGAGAAAGGTCATCTCCAAGAGCAAGGGCTGCCTGAGGATCAGCAAAAACTTTAAATCCGGCCTCCATATGAGGAAAAACAGCACGAGCAAATCCTCCTCCCATATTCTTTCCGGTAAGATAAATATTCACACCACGTCTGGTCTGTTCTCGGATCTTTTCTCCAACAACCCTAGCAGGAGAAGGTAAAACAAACTTAAAACAATTTTCTATTTCCACTCCTTCCCTGTAATAAAGAACATCCTGCGTACCGCTGCCAATATCCAGACTTAATATCTTTCGGCTCAACTTTGTGTCTCCGTTTCTGTTAAAATTATTAAAATATGTTGCAGGTTGAGACAATTTCCGTCAATTGAAAATAAACTAGATATCTTATGTTATACTGACACAACGAATCAGAGAAAATACCTGCAACCTTGTTTTTTAAAATATACAATATGACAAAAATAATTCTGTTAATCGTAATAATTATTTTCTTCCTGCCAACACCATTGTTAATTTTAGCAACTGTGCTTAATTGGAAAAGAATCAAAACGAAGCCACTTTCTCAAAACGCAGTAAAACTTGTCAGAGCCATTATCTCATCCGGAATGAGTATGTGCATTGCAATTACCACCCGCCCATTTACCTTTCTTGACAAAATCCAGCCAGTAAAAAAAGGACAAAACAAGGTTCCAATTTTAATGGTACACGGGCTATACCACAACAGGACAGCATGGTTGCTAATGAAACAAAAACTTAACTCTGCCAACTACAGCAATACAACAACATGGCAATATAACAGTTTTACCACCTCATACCCGGAGCTGATACTCAAACTACGTAAAGAAATAATCAGGCTCCACAATGAAAATAACTGCAAAATAATACTTGTAGGACATAGTCTCGGAGGACTTGTAATTTCAGGAGCGTCTAATAATCCTGAAATCGAGAAAATGGTATCTGGACTGATAACAATCGGAACCCCATTTAGAGGCAGCGTGCTTGCGCTGATTGCTACGGGACATTTAGGTAGAAGTCTTCATCCTTCCAGTTCACTGTTTAAAGGCAATAATAAAATTTTATACCCCACTAAAATATCCAAAACAGCAATAATATCTCCAACAGATGAAATGGTTATTCCATGGCAAAATCTAGAACCAGACACTCAGGACTGGAAAATTATTCGGAGTCCGGCTTTAGGCCATGTTGCCATGTTATACAGTCGTAAAGTAGCTGCAATCGTAGCAGAAAGAATAAGCAAAATTCAGAGCACTAACGACTCTTAGCATACAAAAAGGCTGAAACTAAGCACATACAAGCAAGTGCTTAGTTTCAGCCTTTAATATAGACATAATTAAAAAATCTTAACTGCTAAGAAACGAACTCTTCAATCTTTGCTTTCAACTGTTCAGGAGTAAAAGGTTTGGTAATAAAGTCATTAACCCCAGTCTTCCTAGCCAGCTCCTGCTGAGAATATTCCGACTCAGTGGTAACCATTATTACTGGAACAGTTTCAAATCCGTCAGTCTGCCTAAGCTTAGAGACCAGCTCCATACCATCCATGACAGGCATATTCATATCCGTAATGATAACATCAAAGATATCGCCCTGCTCAGCATAACTATAAGCTTCGTGACCATTTTCAGCCACAGTAGGTTCATAACCGGCATTGGTTAAAATAGAACGATAGAGAGCAAGCATAGACTTAGAGTCATCAACGGCAAGAGCTCTGCGGCCTTGACCTTGAACACGTTCAGGCAACCGTTCCATATCAGCTTTAGCTTCCTCTCCGCCGATTTCACGTAGCTTATCACGAAAAGCGTCATGTACAACATGGTCTTTTGATGCTGCGACAGCATTCATCATAAAACGCCCGATCTTACCTTCAGAATACAATCCCTCGAAGATATTAACTGCCCTGGCAGTAACAATAGCTCTGAGAATCTTTCCTGCTTTGCTGCCGCCAGCTCCGATAAGTTCGACCATTTTCTTAAGAACGCCCGGATTAACCAGAGAATCAAGTCCGGTCAATACGGCAACAGTAATCAGTTCGTCATCATCTTGAAGGCCATCAATAAGACTGATAACACCTTTCATTGTTCCTATCTTTCCAATGGCCTCATAAAGAGCATACCTGACACTTGAATCATCAGAATACTTTTTCTCAATGGCATCCATGAGCACATCAAGGCCTTCTTTATCACCAATAAATCCAAGAACATTTGCAGCTAAAATAATATCGTCTTTATCAGAATCAGGGCTGATTATTTTCTTAAGGTGAGGAACTGCTGAGCTGCCTAAAGAAGTCAAAGAATCTGTCACGACTCTTCTAACTGTAGGGTTACGATGATGCAGATTCTCAACAACAAAAATAAGTGCTTCATCAGAACCTATCAGAGTTAGAGCTTCTACAGCTTTCCAGGTTGTCAGATCACAAACCTCGTATCTGTCATCCTCATTGTTGTGCAGAACAATCTCTTTCAACCCTTCAATGGACTGCTCATCCTTAAGCTCGCCAAGCATTTCAATTGACATAACAACAATCAAGTCATCATCATTTGTCAAATTGGCACGGTAAAGATCAATAGCTTCATCTCCACCTATTTTTGAAAGTGACGTCAAAACCTCAAAAAGAAGATCTGCTTTGATTTCACTTTCAGCCATTTTCAGCAAATTAGGGATTGCTGATTTAAATTGAAACTCACCACTCATTCTGATGCACAGAACTTTTAACTTCTCATCATCACTATCCAGAAGTTTAACAGTACTTTGCTCATCAGATGACAAAACTCCGTTCAAAGCAGTCACAACCATATAATCTACAGAAGTGTCATTTAGAGGAGTCTGAAAAAGATCAAGCAGCCCCTCAAGTTCAGCAACATCTTTACCTGTTGCGACCTCATTGAGGATGGTGATTTTATCCAAAAATGGTTTCTCTCTGAACCCAGCTAACATAGACATATCAAAGACTCACTTTTTTTCATTAGTGCTTAAATTACTCAAAGCAAAATTCAATTGTAAATTCCCCGGCATCGGAATTAAACGGAATAGCCATAATCGGAGTAGAAGAAATATGAGCAATAGTATGGTTATCCCCCATAATTACAGAAGGAGTTGAACCGGAAAAAGTAAGTCCATGTTCAGCAAGCCCCGCACGGGCCTGCCCAGAGACCATATTCGTAATTTCACCGACGGCATCCTGTACATCCTGAATAATATCCTGAATATCATCTCCAAGCATATTTTTAACAATAGTTACTGCGCAACTTTTGGTAAAAGAGATAGAAATAGTTCCATTCATATCCCCTGTAATTCCAACTAGTCCAGTAACATCACCGACAGCTGTTTTTCCCTTTTTAACATAAGGTTTTCCAGGGATAGGAGTAACCATTGCCATCATAGACAACACGTCAACTGCTGCCTTGATAAACGGTTTAGCTAATTCCGCTTTCATAAAAATTTCCCTTATCAGATGTTATTTCCCAATCGGGGCTCACCTCAATTCTATCTGCTTATACCTTTATCTTTTAAGGATACTAGCTATAAAACCAAAAAGGTTCAAGACCCACCACATTAAAGTTCTTTTTCCCCACTATAAGTACTGGGTTATAACTCAAAAACAAACATTTGCCGACCAAAAAATGTATCCTCACCTTTTTTGCACTAGCAAAGGCTACAAACTTCATATTAGATTGATCGGCACAGTGTTGCACGCTTTAGTAGGATGGTGTAAAACTCATTAATATAACTATAAAAGTTTTACCAATGAAAGGATAAGATAATAAAATGATTCAAAGCCTGTTTGGCCTCATGGGCCTTATTTTTGTAGCATGGCTATTTAGCGAAGACAAAAAAAATGTCAGTATCAAAAATATATTAACTGGCTTAGCTCTCCAGATGGCAGTCGCTGCTTTGACGCTCAAAGTTCCTGCTTTCAACAATATAATGATGTACTTAAATCATGTTGTGGATGCCTTGCAGAATGCGACTACAGCCGGTACCAGCTTTATTTTCGGATATCTGGGCGGAGGCCCGCTTCCATTTAAAGAAATTTCTCCAGGAGGCAGCTGGACCTTTGCTTTTAGGGCTCTTCCACTAATCCTGGTTGTCAGTGCCCTTTCAGCTCTTTTGTTTTACTGGCGCATTATACCTATCATCGTCAAAGCTTTTTCGTTTGTTTTACAAAAGACAATGGACATACAAGGAGCGCTTGGACTCGGTGTTGCCTCAAATATTTTTGTAGGCATGGTTGAAGCCCCAATAGTAATCACACCTTACGTAAAAGATATGACCCGCAGTGAACTCATGACTTTGATGATAAGCGGTATGGCTACAATTTCAGGTACAGTACTTGTTCTATATGCCTCCATTTTAAATCCGGTTATTCCCGGAGCCATAGGCCATATATTGACAGCCTCCATTATAAGTGCTCCTGCAGCCATTCTGATTTCAAGGCTAATGGTTCCTGAAAAATCAATTGTAAACCAAAGTGGCAAAACATTCATAGGCTCATCAGCTTCAAGCTCTATGGATGCGATTGTAAAAGGGACTTCTGATGGGGTACAACTCTTAATAAACGTGACCGCTTTGCTGCTGGTCTTGGTGGCCCTTGTTGCTCTTGCCAACCAAATATTGACTTTTCTACCTGACATTTCAGGAGAACCAATAACTTTACAACGCATTCTTGGCGTTGCTATGTGGCCCATTGTCTGGCTTATGGGCATCCCCGCAAATGAAGCTTTTGCTGCTTCATCACTCATGGGAACAAAAACAATTCTAAATGAGTTTCTTGCCTATCTGCAAATGGCCAATCTTCCAGCCGGTACCCTGTCACCTCGATCCATTATTATAATGACCTATGCTATGTGCGGTTTTGCCAATCTTGGCAGTCTTGGAATTCTGATTGGCGGACTCATATCCATAGCACCTAATCGTAAAACTGAAATAGTCGAACTTGGTCTCAGATCTGTTGTGGGAGGAACTCTTGCAACCTGTATGACAGGTGCAATAGTAGGCCTTTTATACTAAAATTTAGTCAAAAAGAGACTTGTAATAAACATGTTGCACTTTAAAAACAGCGTTGCACCGGCACAACTTAGAAACTTTCTGCACAGGAGAACTCCTTCAAAAAATGCAGTCCTAATTTTAGCTGCCATAGTGATTGGAATAGGATCTGCATTGGCTGCTATAGCCTTAAACACAGCTCTTGAATTTCTTACAACTCTGCGTCATACACACTCTAATCACTGGTGGATATTTATTCTGCCTGCAGTCGGATGCGCAGGAGGAGTATTCATCAGCCGCAACATTCTTAAAGAATCAGGCGGACACGGAGTTGGTGAAGTCATCGCTAAGGTGGGTTTAAAGCAGGGAATACTGCGACCAATATCCATAATAAGTGCGCTCCTGACCAGCCTGATAACAATTGCCAGCGGAGGATCCGCCGGACCAGAATCACCTGTCGTAGTAAGCGGAGCATCTATGGGGTCCAATCTTTCAAGACTCCTCAAGATGAGCGGCCAATCCAGAATGACACTTATCGGTTGCGGAGCTGCAGGATCAATCTCAGCCATATTCAATGCTCCGGTAACCGGGATGATTTTCGCTGTGGAGATAATTCTGGGAGAATGGACCCCTTATCATCTGATCCCTATTGCCATATCCTCTGTTGTAGCAACACAGACTTCACGGACACTTGAAGGTAATGTAATCCCATTTAGTGAAACATTTCCTCAAATGAGTATCGCAGATCTTGGAGCATCAGTTCTTCTAGCTGTTCTAGCTGCGCTTGTATCAGTCTTTTTTGTTCGCGCAATCAGACAAGTAGGATCTTCGTGCTCCAACTATACTAATGTCCCATGGATCAAGGCAGCGGCAGGAGGTCTCTCTGTAGGGCTTATCGGTATATTCTTTCCCCTAGCCCTTGGTGAAGGATATCCTTCCATAAAAATGGCTATTCACGGCTCTCTTCCGACTGGCCTTGGCATAGTTGCACTAATGCTCTTAACCAGAATATTGACCACGTCACTAACTCTTGGAAGTGGCGCTCTAGGAGGGATATTTGCTCCCTGCCTTGTCATCGGATCTCTTTTCGGAACATTCTTCTATAGAGCTATCTCATATTTAATACCTCCACAGTGGCTGAGTCATGAAGGATCATATGCAGTTCTGGGAATGGCCGGCATAGTCAGTGGAGTCATGCAGGCACCATTGACCAGTGTTTTCCTGGTTCTGGAGATAACCAACGGCTATCAGGCAGTTATGCATATTATGATTGTCACTTTTCTAGCCTCTATGTTGACTCATGCTTTCGAACCCTCATCATTTTACTTCAAAGATCTGGTAGAGAAAGGACAGCTTCTACGTCCAAAAACAGATGCCAAAATTCTTTCCGATATAGATCCAGAAAGTTTAGTCCACCAACAGCTTACAAGAGTCTGCCCTCAAATGCCTGTTCGAGACTTTATCCAGATGCTGACCAATACCACACAAACCCATATCCCCATTATAGACAGCGAAACAAATAAATTCATTGGTATTGTCGATGTTGCTTCAGCTCGTTCATCTATCCTTGATCCGGAGAGCCAGCAAAATAATATAGGCGAGATAGCCATTGATAAGAACGCTCCTATAACTGAAGAAGGCATGGGAGCAGCTGAAATTTTGGAAATTATGAATAGAAGCGGTAAAAACACCCTTCCCTACATGAAGGATGATAATTTCGTCGGATTTATCACGAAGGAAGATATACTTTCTGCCTACCGCGGCGAAATGAAATCCTACGGAGCAAGTGATAATTTATTTTAATTTCTAGAAAATGAATCTAACTCGCTGGTTTCTGCGAATCATCATCTTTATCCAGTTCGTCACTATCCTTGAGGTACTTTTCTTTAACTAAAGAATCTGCAACCTTCCCCATGGCCTTTTCCAATTTATTTTTTAACCTAGGATCATTGCCCATTATTTCTTTAGCTGAATGCATAAATCGCTTAGAAATCTTCCTATCCATAATCACCTACAACAAAACATACATAAAAAAATGGTTACACATTTAAAATAAATAGTATAGAAATATAAACTATTTCTATAGCTAGTTCAATCTTGATTTTTTTACAGACAACTAAATGTATTATAAATTTGTTCTCCATCCTCTGTAATAACTAACTTTTACTTTACATCAATTTATATAATTGTTTACTATTTAATATATAAGTATTAATTTAATACATTGAGATTAGTATGCAGTCTGTTTTATTTACTCAAATAAGGATGCAGGTATGGTAAATATTACGAATCATGATGACGTTAGTTCTGAAGAATTTCTACAGATAAGTACAAATATAGTCAGCACATTTGGAAATAGGCTTCCAGTATCAATTTGCATCCATGATGATGAAATTGACAGGGTTGTTCCTTTATTTGAACGTGAGACCCGAATTTCAGATAAAAAACGTCAAACTATTGATAACTACTGTGCTGAAGGAAATCTTTTTATATCCAAGGAAGACTATGCGAAACTAGCCGGGCACATAAGTAAAAACCTTGGATCTCTTCTTACAGAACATTATCTTGAAGAAACAGACGCAGCTAAAATATTTTATGATGGAGTTTTAGAGAAAGTTAGAGCATTTTACTCCAATCCCATTGGTGAAACACTGGAAGATCTCAAATCGACATTAGCAATATACTGCGAATACGTTTGGATAGATCCCAACAGATGGACATATTTTTTTAATACACTCAGGAGGGAAAAAGACCTGTGCTGCCACGTAGTTAATACACTTTTTGTTGGAACAGCAATCTATCTGAAAGTGGTATATAATCCTAAAAAGAAACTCGACTTACGCCCCATTGCAATGGGACTTATTCTACATGATTTGGGGATGACTCAGCTCCCAACGGCTCTAAGTACTAAAAATAGTCCTTTTTTATATAAAGAAAGAATGCGCATGCAAGAGCATGTTGATATTTCTGAAAAGATGCTATATCGGCTTGATATTAAAGATGAAATAGTAAAATCATGTGTTTTTGATCATCATGAACGCATAGACGGTAGCGGATACCCAAGAGGAAGAAGAGCAGAAGCAATTTCAACTGAAGCTCGAGTATGTGCCATAGCAGATGCATTTTGCGGTATGATCTCTGAGCGCTGGCATCGGGCAGCACTTAATCCGATCCTTGCCGCAATCATTATTTCAGAGAAAAAAGCTCAATATGATCCTGCCCTAGCAAGTTCACTTATTTCATTCATCATTGCAAATAATCCTGAAATGAAAGCTCTTCTACAAAACAAAGAAAAAATGAAACAACTCAAAGCCATTGCTCTCCAAAAATGTGCTCAATAAATTGATCAGTTAAAAACTAGCCACGTAGAAAAAATCTTTTTATAGAATCGTACGCATTTATCAATTCTATTGCTTTTAAGGTTGTATGAGTAGAAAAACAGCTTTAATTTCTGAACTTAAAAAAATAGTCTTTTTGCTCTTCAAAAATCTGGTTCATCACCGATTTCCGGGAAAAGCAGCCCTGATTTTTCAGGAAGAAATATTCATGGCCCCGAAACCCGTATGCCATTCTTTTGATCACCTTGATTTTGTTGTTGATCCCTTCCAATAGACTGGTGTGTAATCGGAACTCGCAGTGAGCCAGAATGCCATGGATATATGGCTTGAGTTTTTGAGCGAAGCGGCGGGGAGGTTCGACACCGCTCCGCAGAGCTCTGCGATACCAGCCGCGCCAAAATTTAATGGCAGACTTGCGGTAGCGATACGACCAGAGTTGTTTCAAATCTTCCTTGCGGACTTCATCCACTACTTCGCGGCCAAACTTGGCAACTATTTGAAATATATCATAAATAATTCCTGCTTTAGGATATTATGCCCGGACTTCGGCCTCGAACGCTCAATTCATATCCAGGCCCAAAGCCTTGATCTGCTGGCATCCGGCAGGGCTAAGTTTTTTTTCAAAGAACGGGCGTATGCTTTCTTGACTGCGACCTTTGCCAACCCAAACAACGCGTCTTGCGTATCGTTCCACAATGACGGTCGCGTATCGTTGACCTTTCTGCAAGGCGAATTCATCCATGGCCTGTACGGTCAGACCGGAGAGATCCACTTCTCCCAGTATTTCAGAAAGATACTGTTTTTCAATGTGTTTGACCCTGCCCCAACTCAGTTCGAAGAATTCAGCAACATGCTTGACCGAAGCTACAATGCAAAGTCTTGCTACGCTTTCCGCCAACCGACGGGTAACTCGTGCATACCTGCCCAGCCAGGGCAATTATTCCAGTTTTGGTCCACAGTTCGGACAGGCTACGCGTCTACGCCAGACAAGTAGATTCGTCCGGGCTCCCAGAATCGGAAGATCACGGCCCCATCTTTCCTCATAATCGTGAACGTGGCTTGCAAGTCGCCCACAACTACTGCATTTCATGCGTCTACGGTTGTTCGGCAGGAGTTCAATCCATGTTTCAGGGGCGGGTGCTTTCTCTCCTGCCTCAAACCGTTGAACAGAACCTATCCGATAGCCTTTCCAAACACCCAAAACATTCGGAATATCCTTCTTCGACAACGGCAGCCTTCTTTGTGACATCTCAAGTGTGTGGTGACCTTTAAGATATCAAGAGGTTGTCGTTGTCTCAATTCAGATATTTATCCCGGAAATCGGTGATGAACCGGAAAAAAGCGGGGTTGGTCAGCAATCTGAAATCCCCGGTTGAACAAGTTCAGTCGGGGATTTTTTGATCCGAAAGCTATTATGAGATAAAGACTAGTTATGACTAGGCAGGTATAACCAACCGTTTGCCCAGAGCAAAAGCTTCTTCACATTCCCTGGGGAATATCTCTTCTCGCCGCCTAAGCTTTGCGGCTGCATCAAACTTCTCGGACTCATATTTTGAATAATCGCTGTATTGCAGGGTATCTCCAGAAACCAACAATTCACAGGGGCCGAAATGTCTGGACATCATTGTCTGGGTCAGGCCGAAATGCTGGTTGTATCCATAGCTGTCAGCATCCTCAAGGCTAACATTCATGGTGTAAATCAAAGCAGTATTAATGGTTCTGGGGAATTGCGATTTCATATCCTTTGAATAATTATTGTATGGGAACAGCAGACGTTCCAGCAGCGCACGGGTGGCAGCAGATTCAGCACCGTAATACACTGGTGTTCCAACAATCAGAGCGTCTGCATTTCGCACCCGCTCCAGAACCGGGGAAAGGTCGTCTTTTACAGCACAGAATCCATCCTGTTTGCGGTTCAGTTTCTTACAGGCAAAACAACTGATGCATCCTGAAAATTCAAGATCGTAAAGATTCACAAGTTCTGTTTCCGCTCCTGCCGATGCCGCACCTTCAAGAGCACTTTCCAGCAGTGAAACTGTGTTCCAATTCTTTTTACGCGGGCTGCCGTTAAAGGCTATAATGTTCATAGCAAACTATCCTTATAGTATGTTTTCTGAAGTTGACCCATTAGCTGCAGTGGGGCGTCATGCTCCTTGAGGTTTTATTCCTACCAATTGTGAGGAAAATATCTTCAGTAATAAATATGAACTTAGCAGCTACTTTTATTACAGCATAACTCGTAAATACATCCTGAATATCGCTTGCTCCAATTAAAAGGTTCATCACCTATTTCCGGGAAAAGCAGCCCTGATTTTTAGAAAGAAATATTCATGATCCCTGAACCCGTATGCCATTCTTTTGATCACCTTGATTTTGTTGTTGATCCCTTCCAATAGACTGGTGTGTAATCGGAAATCGCAGTGAACCAGAATGCCATGGATATATGGCTTGAGTTTTTGAGCGAAGCGG
>NZ_KE384344.1:0-1847 GCF_000425265.1 Maridesulfovibrio zosterae DSM 11974 | reverse complement strand
AGAACCTATCCGATAGCCTTTCCAAACACCCAAAACATTCGGAATATCCTTCTTCGACAACGGCAGCCTTCTTTGTGACATCTCAAGTGTGTGGTTACCTTAAAGATATCAAGATGTTGTCGTTGTCTCAATTCAGATATTTATCCCGGGAATCTGTGATGAACCGAAAATCTTAAGGGTAATATTCCTATACTTCATATCAAGGCTTACTTTACCCTGCAATAATCTTAAATCCAAATTTATCCGCTATCACAAGTGTTAACAGCATGGCAGGAATATAGAGAATCATAGACGCCAGAACAGATGCAGAAGTCTCAGCTTCACAAACTTTATATGATTCAGCCAGAACACAGGCCAGCGCTGCCGCAGGCATTCCAGCCAGAACGACTCCCATAAAAAGCAATTGCCCACGTACACCAAACAGCATCAGCAGCCCTGCTGTGAGCAAAGGATGCAGTACTAATTTAAAAAGATTAACAACTCCTATTTCAAAGAACTTCAATTCCACCTTCTGCTTGGCAATCAAAATTCCAATTGCAAATAAAGCACATGGAACCGAAGCCATTCCAAAACTATGCAAACCTTCCACAAGAAAATCAGGTAAGGTTAGTTTCATAAATGAGTAGACTACCCCAGCAAAAGAAGCGGTTATCAATGGTGTCTTTATCATGGAGAACACTATTTTACATACAACTTTTCCAGAAGACTGAGATTTATCAGCTCGATGCAATTCAAATGTTGCAACTGCAATGATAATAATTACTATAGGAAGGATTATCGCCAGAGTCGTGGCAAGTAATGCTTCATGACTCCCTTCAAAAAGAAACATCATAATAGGCAGTCCCAAATATGCAGAATTTGGAAAGCAGCCAGTTGTGGCGCGCATTCCTGCTTCTGTATAGTGGCCTTTAAACAGAATTTTAGAAGTCACAAACATAAGCACATAAATGCCAATCATAGCAGATAAGTAACCGCCTATAAATTGCATCTGCGCAATTTCTTCGAAAGGCGTTGTCGCTAGCGAACAGAACAATAAAGCCGGCAGGGTAAAATAATATACGAAAGCATTCAAAACTGTAGCACTGTTCTCAGGTAAGATCTCAAATCTATACGAAACAGCCCCGGCAATGATCATTAGGAATAAAGGAATTAGCGCGAACGCTACTATTTGAAGCATTAGAATCTCATCTATTTTTAGTTACGAAGTTTTAATTAATATGATGACATATATATCGTCACGATCGCAGCATATTAATTTTTACATGTTGCTCAATTAACAACTCTAATAATTATGATTTTGCAATATTGTGCTGATACACATTGAATATACGGAAAGATCTTTCACAGGGTCAAAATCGCTGAATTGGAGTTCTACTTAAAGAAACTTCCAAACGCAAATGCTCATTTTGTAATTTTTAATATGTATCTCCCGATGAGCTATAGACTCCATACAATCTAGCAGTCACATCTACATCCCCCTCCCTAGCTAGCTCATTAACATCCAGGGTGGATAGACTAATCGAGTATATTTAGCAGAACGCAAAAAGCCCCATACAACGTAGTTGTACGGGGCTTGGCTGCCCTTTTTACAGGGCGAAAAAAAGTCCTTGCGACGACCTACTTTCCCACTAGCTACCTAGCAGTATCATTGGCGATGGAGGGCTTAACTTCCGAGTTCGGAATGGGGTCGGGTGTGGCCCCTCCTCAATGGTCGCAAGGACAAATTCCTTGGTCAAAAACTTTGGACCGTGCGTGGTCCTTGGTTATTAACTATAAATATATAGTTAATAGGGAAAGAAGAAAGATAAGTCGCACGATTTATTAGTACTGGTCAGCTGAGTACATTG
>NZ_KE384343.1:0-50298 GCF_000425265.1 Maridesulfovibrio zosterae DSM 11974 | reverse complement strand
CCCACATAAATTGTGCCGTCGCTGCCTATCGCAGGGGAAGATTGTACAAAACCACCTGTTAGAAAACTCCATTTTGTACTGCCGTCTGGGTTTATTGCGTGTAATGACTTCGTATAAGATGCCCCTATATAAATTGTGCCGTCGCTGCCTATCGCAGGGCAAGCTGGTATATCTCCACCTAAAGTAACTACCCATTTTTCTTTCTTCAAAGCTGCCTCTGAGAAGGAATAATTTGAAAGTATTAAAAACATAGCGAAAATACAGAATAAAAATTTAAAAACAGATTTCATTTATATATCTCCGCAAAACATGATTTTATTTGTATATTACAATGAAGACGCTATTACACCTACAGTAACTACACACTCCCCCCTCTACTACTAGAACACAAATCAGTCAAACATAGTGTCACTAATTATCATTAAGAAGGTTGTTACGACAATTATATGCTGCATTCAGATAAAAAAATCCCCCTCCCTTGAATCAACAAGAGAGGGGGCAAATCCAATATTCTAAGAAAGTTCAAACGAACCTAAGCAACATGCTCCCGAAAAGCCTGAACAGTATTAATAAGTAACAGTGCAATAGTCATCGGCCCAACTCCACCGGGAACTGGAGTCATTGCGCTGGCAACATCTTTGCCGGGATCGACCAGCTCTAATCAACGCAGGCTATTGATGCATAAGTTTTAGTTTTAAGAAGAAATTTAAGAAAATATTAGTTGTAATGAGAAGTTACCTCTTTCGTTTGTTCGAAGGAGGGGATTTTTTGGATATGCGCTTAATAACGTTTCATAAATTTCTCATAAAAAGCTCAAAAAAAACGACTTAACAATGTTTTTTATTGCGAGATATTGACAGGGTTTATTATTTGAATAATATTACCGAAAACGTTTGCGGTTTCGTTTGCAAAACATATTTGCATTAAACTGAGGACTACTTTTACTACGAAGATATATTAACAGACCAAGACAGATGACTATGAATAACAAGCTTCAGGATCTACCTCATAAGCGTTTCAATCCTCTGACAGGTGAATGGGTACTGGTTTCTCCTCACCGGACAAAACGTCCATGGCAGGGTCGACAGGAAAAGGTGCTGATTCATACACTGCCGGAACATGATCCCGACTGTTATTTATGTCCCGGCAACACCCGCAATCAAGGTCTGATCAATCCAAAGTATACCGACGTTTTCGTTTTTGACAACGACTTCCCATCCCTACTTGATACATCTGTTAAGAAATCATGTGACAGCGACGACCTTTTTCGGGTTGAACCTGAAAGCGGAACCTGCCGCGTTATATGTTTTTCTCCACGCCATGATCTAACTCTGTCCCGCATGAAACCGAAAGCGGTACGTAAGGTAGTTGATATATGGTGTGATCAATTCACAGAACTCAGTGCTAGAAACGATATCGGCTACATCCAGATTTTTGAGAATAGGGGCGACATCATGGGATGTTCCAATCCACATCCCCATGGGCAGATCTGGGCTACCCGTTCAGTTCCGATGATCCCGGCTAAAGAAAATCTCAATCAGCAGGACTACCTCAAAGAAAAAGGTACATGTCTTCTCTGCCGCTATACTGAGCGAGAACTTGAGTCAGGTCAGCGAGTAATTTTTGAAAATGATTCGTTTGTTGCACTGGTTCCTTTCTGGGCTGTATGGCCTTTTGAAACTATGCTGCTGCCAAAAGTCCACATGGGCGCAATAACCGACATGAACGAAAAACAAAAAGATGATCTTGCAGAAGCACTGGTGCGAATGGGTATATGTTTTGATAATCTTTTTGAAACCTCGTTCCCCTATTCCATGGGCTTGCATCAGCGCCCTTCAACACACGAAAATTATGAACACTGGCATTGGCATATCCACTACTATCCACCACTTCTAAGATCAGCCAGTGTACGTAAATTCATGGTAGGTTATGAAATGATGGCTATGCCGCAACGTGATATGACAGCCGAGAACAGTGCCAGACGCCTGCGGAATGTACCAAAAACTCATTTTCAAGATAGGGTCTAGGAGTATGTTTTCTATTAAAGATCATCATAATTATCTTGCTGCAGGTGGCTTTGATACTGATCTTATTGCTATGCATTCACGATCCAGATTCGATGAGTCCCGTGCAAGAATCAGTAAGCTTCTGGACTGGATGAAAGACTCGTTCAACCCTGAAAAGGTGGGAATCGCAAGCGCACCGGGAAGAACAGAACTTGGCGGAAATCATACAGACCATAATAATGGAAGAGTTCTTGCTGCTGCGATTAATCTTGACTGTCTGGCTGTTTTTTCAGCATCAGCCTGCGAGAATGAGCAAACAGTAACTATTCTTTCTGAAAATTATAAGAATCCCATAGTTGTGGACCTTTCCGATACTTCTCCCCGCACTGCTGAAGAAGGAACCAGCGAAGCCATTGTTCGCGGAGTTGCAGACGGTTTACGTGAAGCCGGATTGAAAGTATCCGGCTTCAATGCCTGTATTTCAAGCACTATTCCTGCAGGTTCAGGTCTCAGCTCCTCAGCAGCTTTTGAAGTATTGGTAGGCCGAATATTCAGTGCTTTATTTAATGAATCCCAAATTGACCCTCTGACTATTGCCCGAGTTGCACGAAGAGCTGAAAACATTCACTTTGCTAAACCATGCGGTTTCATGGATCAGATGGCTTCCTCATTTGAAGGAATTTTGAGCATTGATTTCTATGAACCGGAAACCCCTGAGGTCACTCGTGTAAACTCCAGTTTCGGCAACGCTGATGATAGCGGATTCTATGGTACTGGATACCGTCTCTGTGTAGTTGATACAGGAGGCAGTCACGCTGACCTGACGCCTGAATATGCGGCAATTCGTCAGGAAATGCATATGGCGGCAAAGTGTTTCGGACGCAATGAAGCCCGTGATTTAAAGCTGTCTGATGTGCTGGAAAATATGGGAATGCTCCGAAAAGAAGCCGGAGACAGAGCGGCTCTCAGGTTACTCCATTTCATAGGAGAAGATGAACGAGCAGTTAGGCAGGCTGAAAAACTCAGTGCTGGAAAAATGAATGAATTTCTAAACCTTGTCTCTGAATCAGGGCGTTCATCCTGCCAACTGCTACAAAACTGCTACAGCACAACAGATCCATCTGAACAACCTATTCCGATGGCTCTTCATCTGACCGGTCTTCTTCTCGGATCAAAAGGAGTCGGACGGGTTCATGGCGGAGGATTTGCCGGAACCATACAAGTTTATGTTCAAGACTCCTGTTTTGATAAATACTGCCTGACAATGGAAAAACTTTTCGGCTCGGGTTCAGTAATTGAACTTTCTATTCGGCAGCCGGGGCATGATTTCCTGACTATTTCTGAAGCAAAGGCAGCAGAGAAATAATATGACACAGATAACCCTGAAAGACCTTGCCCGCAAATTGGGTATATCAGCTTCAACAGTATCCAGGGCTTTGCACAACCACCCAGATATTAGCATAAAAACAAAACAGTTAGTCATTAAAACCGCTGAAAAATATGGTTATCAGCCTAATCCCATTGCGCAGAGTCTAAAGAAAAAAAGCAGCAACACAATCGGGGTTATCGTACCGGAAATTCGCCATAATTTTTTTGCCACAGTTATCAGCGGTATTGAGGAAGTAGCCTATGATGCTGGCTATATTATCATGGTCTGCCAGTCCAACGAAACCCTGAGCCGTGAAATTATAAATACCAAGGCCCTTGCAGCTAATCGTGTTGCCGGAATCCTGATTGCTATCTCTCTGGAAACAACTCATTGCGATCACTTAAAAAGTGTTATTAAACAAGGTGTTCCAATTGTTCAATTTGACAGGATAGCAAATGACCTGAATACCAGCAAAGTAATTATCGATGACTTCCGCTCTGCTTATCGCATCGTTTCACATCTTGTTGACAGCGGGTACAAACGGATCGGCTTTCTTGCCGGACGTGAAGGAATTGCTTTGAACCGCCTGCGCTTCAATGGATATTTACAAGCCCTGAAAAATCACGGACTGCCATATTACCCGGAACTGCATGTAAACATAGCAGGATGTAGAGAAGAGGATGGACGCTTAGGGGCAGAGTCTTATCTCGAGATGTCCAGCCTTCCTGACGCCATTCTGGCAATAAATGATCCTGTTGCCGTAGGGGCATTCTCCCGTTTTCGTGAAGAAGGAGTCCGCATCCCGAAAGACGTTGCCCTTGCCGGTTTTTCTGGGTCACCCGAAGCATCTCTAATTGAACCGGCCTTGACCACTATCGCGCAACCGGCACTGGAGATGGGCCGTAAAGCAGCTTCACTGCTTCTTAAGGAGCTGGAAGATAAAGATCATTTTACCCCGAAAACAATCACTCTGGAAACAGACTTACTAATACGTGGCTCAAGTAAACCGGAGGATACGAAATGAGTCACAATAAAAAATGCTGGGGTACAACAGAACAAGGAGTGGATGTACACCTGCACACCATCAGCAACGAGGGAGGTTTTGAAGCCTGTGTTGCAACATATGGAGCGACCCTGACAAAGCTTAAAGTACCGATGTCAGAAGGCCGCAAACTTGATGTAGTTCTCGGGTTTGATCAACTTACCGGTTACCTGCAGGATAAAAACTATATTGGCTCAACTATAGGCAGAACCTCAAGCCGTATATCCGGTGCAACCTTTAACCTACTAGGTAAACAATATTTCCTCGACAGAAATGAAAGAGACAATCACCTGCATGGTGGAGAGAAAGGCTTCAACAGCCGCATATGGACAGAATCTACTACAACGGCATCAAGCAATCAGACTATTAAACTCAGCTATGAAAGTCCGGATTCAGAAGGTGGCTACCCGGGGAATCTGAAAGTATACGTAACTTACACTTTAATCGAAAATGGACTGCGCATTTCATATAAAGCAGAGACAGACAAGCCAACACCGGTGAACATGACCGCTCATCCTTATTTCAATCTGGACGGAGACGGAAAAGATGCCGGTAATCATGAACTGAAAATTTTTTCCGACCACATACTTTATTTTGATGAAAATCTCATCCCGAACGGTGAATTTATTCCTGTTGCCGGAACAAATGCGGATTTTTCTGAATTTTCTCCTTTGAATTGTTCAACGACAAACACTTCAGGGCATCCTGTTAAACATGACTGCTTTTATCCATTAAATTCTGGAAAAGATAAGCTATCGCTGGGCGCGTTAGCCAGAAGTCATTCTTCCGGACTGGAAATGGAAATTGCGACTACTCAGTGCGGGATACAATTGTATTCCGGAGACTATCTTTCTAAAAATACGGTTGGAAAACAGGGATGTATTTACGGACCTCGCTCAGGTTTCTGTCTTGAGCCGCAGACACATCCAGACGCCCTGAACAGGCCTGAATTCCCATCCATTATTTTACATCCCGGTAATATATACGAGCATATAACAGAGTACAGGTTCCGGAAATTCAGTAAACGGGACTAAAACAGATAGAGGCAGGAGAAACATGGCAAACGTAGAACTTAAAAATGTCATTAAGCGGTATGGCTCAGTTGAAGTCATCCACGGAGTTGATCTTTCTGTAAATGAAAACGAATTTATTGTTCTTGTCGGCCCTTCAGGATGCGGCAAATCCACCCTGCTGCGTATGGTGGCGGGGCTAGAAAATCTCAGTGGTGGTGAAATTCATATCGGAGATCGGGTGGTTAACAATGTTTCACCCAAAGATCGTAACGTAGCCATGGTTTTCCAGAACTATGCCCTGTATCCACATATGACTGTTGGCGAAAACATGGGTTTCTCACTCAAGATGCATAAAAGAAGCAAAGAGGAAATTGAATCCAGAGTTAATGAAGCTGCCAGAATACTCGAGCTTGAACCATATCTTCACCGCAAACCGGCTGAACTTTCCGGTGGTCAGCGTCAGCGTGTTGCCATGGGCAGAGCCATGGTCCGCAACCCTGATGTATTCCTCTTTGATGAACCTCTTTCAAATCTTGATGCTCAGCTCAGAACGCAAATGCGCATGGAACTCAGAAAAATGCATTTGCGACTTAGAACTACAACCATCTATGTCACCCACGACCAGATCGAAGCCATGACCCTTGCTGACCGCATCGTCATCCTTAAAGATGGATATATTCAGCAGGTAGGCAGTCCGGTTGAAGTCTTTGAAAAGCCTAATAATGTTTTTGTTGCTAAATTTATCGGAAATCCCCCCATGAACATTCTGGAAGGCGTATGCAAAGTAATTGACGGCAAACGCTATGTGGTTATCGGTAAAACAAGATTCCCTATTCAGGATGGAGTGGCAAAAAGCATTGTTGACGGATCTCCAGTACTTGCAGGACTCAGACCTGACTCTATCAAAATGGGACAGAACATAGAACGCCTTCCTAAAGACTGGTGGTGTCATGGTGAAGTTGTTGTTTCTGAAATTTTAGGAGCCCACTCCCTGCTTGAGATCGTCATTGACGGAGAAAACGAACTTATTGCTGAAGTTGAAGGACGAATTATTGCCCATCCAGGTGAAACCGTTCCTATTGGATTTGAATTTGACCGCATGGTCCTTTTTGACCCGCAAACGCAAGAGGCGCTTTATTAGAGTTAAATCTAACAAGCGACAGTTATAAACGGTGTGAGTGTGAGTAGATTGTTTAACACTTTAGGAGGAAACATGAAAATGTCCTTGGCAAAGTTATGCTTGGTTTTTGCCGCAGTCTTACTGCTGGCAGTTCCGCAGGTCTCACAGGCCAAAGAGCTTAGCGGCGATCTTGAAATTTTTTCCTGGTGGGCAGGCGATGAAGGTCCGGCTCTGCAGGCTTTGATCAAACAGTATAAAGCGCAGAACCCCAAAGTTAACGTTATCGACGCAACCGTCAGCGGTGGTTCCGGTGTTAACGCAAAAGCTGTTCTTAAAACTCGCATGCTCGGCAACGAACCTCCGGACAGTTTTCAGGTTCATTCAGGTCAGGAACTCATCGGTACATGGGTTAAAGCAGACCGTATGGAAGACCTTACTTTTCTATTCAAAGAACAGGGCTGGATGGATGTTTTTCCTGAAGGACTGATTAAACTCATCGGTACAGACGATGGAATCTGGTCAGTTCCTGTAAATGTACACCGCTCCAACGTTATGTGGTACATTCCTGCAAATCTTAAAAAATGGGGAGTTGAAGCTCCTAAAACATGGGCTGAATTTCTTAAAATTGCTCCCAAGCTTCAGAAAGAAGGCATAGTTCCTCTGGCACTGGCTCAAAACTGGACAGCAAACCACCTCTGGGAATCAGTTGCTCTGGCATCGTTAGGTTCTGACAAATGGAACGCTCTCTGGTCAGGTAAACTGAGATTCGACAGCCCTGATGTTGTAAAAGCATGGGAGCTTTTCGGCAAAGTTCTTAAATACACCAACTCCGACGCCTCTTCTCTGTCATGGCAGCAGGCTACTGACATGGTGATTGACGGTAAAGCAGCTTTTAACATCATGGGTGACTGGGCAGCAGGCTATATGTCCACAACCAAAAAGATGGTTCCGGGTAAAGACTTCGACTGGTCGGCATCTCCTGATACCACTGGTGAATTCATGTTCCTTGCAGACTCATTCGGCCTGCCCAAAGGAGCACCGAACCGTGACAACGCTATTGCATGGCTTAAAGTCCTAGGCTCTAAAGAAGGCAGTGATACTTTCAACCCCCTCAAGGGTTCGATCTCCGCACGCAAGGACTCTGATCTCAGTAAATACAATGTCTATCTTCAGTCCGCAGCTGCTGACTTCGGTAAAGACATCGTTGTTGGTTCTCTTGCTCACGGCGTAGCAGCGAATGAAACATTCATGGGCGGTTTTGCACAGGTCATGGAAATGTTCCTTAAAACCCATAATGCTAAAGCTGTTTCCAAAGCCTGCCAGCAGCTTGCTGACAAAGCTAAAATCGGTAAATAAAAATTGTCTGTAAAAGCTTAACCGCTTTTCTACAATCAGCTTAAGACAAAGGGAGCCGTGCTGAATTTTCAGTGCGGCCCCGATAAAGATAAGGTAGCGGGATATGAGGGAAGCTTCACGGGACAGACTGCAAGCATTTTTAACGCTTCTGCCTTCCATCATTTTAATCGGGATTTTTGTCTACGGTTTTATAGGCAACACCATCTGGATTTCCATGACCAACTGGGGCGGCGACGGAGCGCTTGCTCTTAATCCTGAGATGCAATTTGTCGGTCTGGAAAACTATATCGATCTTTTCACCGGTTTTTTATCCAGTGGATTCAGACAGGATCTGGTCAACGCCGTATATTACTCAATTATGCTGCTGGCCGGAGCCATAAGCCTTGGCATGTTTATCGCTATACTGTTGGACCAGAAACCAAAAGGTGAAGACCTGCTGCGCACCATTTTTCTGTATCCCATGTCTCTGTCCTTTATAGTATCAGGTACAATCTGGCGCTGGCTGCTGGCCCCTCAGGGAGGAGTTAATATCCTTCCCACATACATAGGGCTGCCGGCCCTTGATTTTAAGTGGACCTCCAGCACCAGGGCAGTGCTGGAATTCAACTGGCAGAACCTGCTGCAAATATTTCTATATATTGCCGCCTTTGCACTGATTCTCATCGGTCTATGGATTCTTAAAAGCAATCCGGATCGGGCAGTTAAACGCTGGCTTGGTCCGGGAGTAATAATAGGACTTTGCGCATGGCTGGGCGGCAGTCTTCTGCCGCAGGCTCTGTTCATGGAAGAAACCCATGGTTTCAACCTTGCAACACTTGGAATCATCATTGCCACAGTATGGCAGTACTCAGGTTACACTATGGCTCTATACCTTGCCGGATTTAATGGCATCTCGCAGGACCTTCGTGATGCGGCCATGCTGGACGGAGCAAGTGAAACGGCTTATTACCGCCACATAGCTATTCCCATGCTTAAACCTATCACCATCAGTGCTGTGATCATTCTTTCTCATATTTCATTAAAAATGTTTGATATTATCTTTGCCATGACAGGGCCGGACAATGCTCAGACCGGACATCCGGCTTTAAGCATGTACATGACAACTTTCAGGGCCAACGACTTTGCCAGAGGTGCGGCTATAGCCATAGTTTTGTTCATGGTTGCAGCCTTGTTCATTGTCCCTTACGTGGTCAGCCAGTACAGACAAAGGGCTAGAGGTTAATAATATGAACACTACGAACTCAACTAAAGCGGGAATAATAACACCCCGATCAGTTCTTCTCTATGGCCTCCTCTTTTTGATGGCTCTTTTCTTCCTCATGCCAGCATATATGGCAATAATTACAGCTCTTAAACCACCGGCAGAAATTAATCTCTCAACAGCTTGGGAGTTGCCTGCTAAGTTTCACTGGTCCAGCTTTCCAGAAGCACTTAGACTTTTGAAACCTAATATTGTCAGTTCCGTTATTCTGACTGTCTGTGCGACTGTCCTGTCAACGATTCTTGGATCATTAAACGGATATGTTTTTTCAAAATGGAAATTTAAAGGCAGTGAACTAATTTTTACTCTCTTTCTCTTTGGAATGTTCATTCCCTATCAAGTCATCCTGATCCCTCTTTTCCAGACTCTTAGAGCTATGAATCTATATGGAGGTCTGCCCGGTCTTATACTGGCTCACGTTGTATACGGACTGCCGATCACTTCGCTCATTTTCCGTAACTTCTATGCCCAGATCCCTACGGCGCTGGTTGAATCGGCAAGACTTGACGGGGCGGGATTCTTTTCCATTTATACCCGCATTGTTTTTCCTCTCTCCATACCGGGATTTGTAGTTACCAGCCTGTGGCAGGTCACTCAGATATGGAACGAATTTTTATGGGGAATATGTTTAACCCGCCATGCCGACAATCCCATTACAGTGGGGCTGGCCCAACTGGCCGGAGGACAGGCTGTAAGCTGGAATCTGCCTATGGCAGGATCAATCATGGCCGCAGCGCCGGTACTGGCAATTTATATTTTCCTTGGACGATACTTCATCCGAGGTCTTCTGGCAGGCTCTGTTAAGGAGTAAGAATTATGATTTGGGGTGGATTCAATTTTTAAAATTAATTTTTGGAACTTTCTACCGAAAAAGACAAAAAGAGTTCATTCTAAATTTTTAGGATGAACCCTATTTTCATTACCATGAGAATGCAAAATTATACCAGCATTGAATATTACCGCAAATTGAGCAAAAACAGCCGACTCGATTAAAAATTGCACATTCCGTAAAATTTTCTATAAAACCATATTTGGAAGATAAAATAAGAATACTCACAAAAAAGTAAATCAAGACTATTAAACCAGCAATCTGACTCCAGCTCTCCTGGCTACTCCACGAACATGTTCTTCCATTGCTTTACGGGCTTCAACAGATTTACGTTCGGCTATACACTTCATTATCATTTCATGTTCATCAACCGTTTCTTTCACACCGCTATCTTCAGTTTGCGGTATTTTCTGACTCTCAAAAAACAAACCTAGAAATGGAGCCATAGCTTCTATAAAAAACCTATTATTTGCAGCTTCTATCATTTGAGAATGAAAGGTGAAGTCAAGTTTAAAAAATCCAACAAAGTCCTCTTTCTCAATTGCTCTAACCATTGCTTCAACGACAACAGTCATATCCGCAATCTGAGCTTCAGTTGCATTAAGCGCAACAAGACTGGCAATTGCTGGTTCAATTGCATACCTAAATTGGTACATTTGTGAACCATGGCCGGAAAGCCCTGACCGCTCTACCATACGCTCCAAAGAAGGAGGTTTAACAACAGGAGTGGCACTGTGTCCTCCTGAAACGAAAACCCCCTTTCCGGGCTGAATCACCACGCTGCCCAAAGTCTCCATTGCCACAAGCGCCTCGCGCACTGTTGGGCGGCTGAACTCAAGCGTCTCAGCCAATGATCTCTGTGATGGCAGTTTATACCCTCCGCCCCAGCCATTATCCATAATCATGGAGGTAATGGCCTCGACCGCTTCATCTGTACGGGACATACGGCCACCAGTATTTTTTTGATAAGTAAACAAGGCACTTGAATTCATAAATAATCCTTAAAAAACAATTATAGCTGCAGATCAATAACATCAAAAAGGGTAGAATCACTTTCTAACTGGTCTTACCAGTACATTTATTTACCCCTAAAATCAACTTTGCTAGTAAGCATAAAAAACTGTCATATCTTTTTTAAATGACATTTTTGTACGACATTTATCAATTTTGTCATTTTTAAATTATTTAAATTTATTTTTTAGATTAGAGTTGACAATAAACGCAATTTATACCACCTAAAAACTTACCGGTATGACCGGACTGCCACTAAGCTGTAAACTTGCAACCCAATCAACTGGAGAAACCATGAAAAAAACTCTGAATTGTACATTACGGATTATCGCAACAGCTCTGATAATGAGCACACTGTTCATGACTACCATAGCCGGAGCAGATACAGACGTTCTGACTAAGATCAAAACAAGCGGAACTCTCAAGGTCGCTGTGCCTCAGGACTTCCCCCCTTTTGGATCAGTCGGACCGGACATGAACCCGGTAGGTTATGACATCGACATGGCTACACTCATTGCAAGCAAACTGGGTGTAAAAGTAAAGCTGGTCCCTGTAACCAGCACAAACAGAATTCCTTACCTGACTACTGGAAAGGTTGACCTTGTAATTTCTTCTCTCGGTAAGAATCCCAAAAGAGCTGCAGTAATAGATTTTGCTGATGCATACGCTCCATTCTTCAACGGAGTGTTCGGTCCTGCAGAATCTAAGGTATCAAAAGCCGCTGATCTTGCAGGCAAGAGCATTGCTGTAACACGCGGTTCTATTGAAGATCTTGAACTGACTAAAATTGCCCCCTCATCTACTTCAATCAAACGCTTTGAAGATAACAGCTCAACAATTGCCGCATACCTCTCAGGTCAGGTTGACCTCGTAGCAACAGGAAACGTTGTTGCTGCTTCCATCAATGAAAAAAAACCAAACAAAATGCTGGCTACAAAATTCATGGTTAAAGACTCTCCATGTTATGTAGGCCTTGCCAAAGAGCAGCCTAAATTGATGGCAAAAATTAACGAAATTATTGCCGCTGCCAAAAAAGACGGATCTCTTGAAGCTATTTCTGAAAAATGGCTCCATAACCCACTCCCCGCGACTCTGTAGTAATTTTAAGGGCGGACGTACCCCGTCCGCCCCATAAGGGCTGAACCATGGCATACGTATTTTCAATAGACCCCATTATAGACAACTGGGAGCTTTTTGCCCAAGGGGCGGCAATGACATTACTCCTAACAGCTCTAGGCTCCACGGTCGGTATAGCAACAGGTATTTTAGGAGCTGTTTCAAGAGCATGGAAACTTCCTATCCTAAGCCCCATTTATGCAATTTATGTAGAGTGCATCAGAAACACTCCATTTCTGGTCCAATTATACTTTATTTTTTTCGGATTGCCGAAAATGGGAATTAAACTGAGCGGAGGGGAAGCATCTTTTCTGGCAATGGCTCTAAACCTCGGAGCTTACTCAACTGAAATCATCCGCGCGGGAGTAATGTCCATCCCAAATGGACTTATCGAAGCAGCAGAATCACTGGCATTGAACAAACGACAGACATTCAGGCATGTTATTTTACGACCGGCACTTAAAAATGTCTGGCCGGCCCTTTGCAGCCAGATAATAATCGTTATGCTCGGCTCAGCTGTCTGCTCACAGGTGGCAACACAGGAACTTACCTATGTTGCAAACCTCATCCAGTCCCGTACTTTCAGGGCTTTTGAAATCTATGCTTTCAGTACTCTTATGTATCTTGTACTCGCAATAATTGTCCGCAAAGCACTCACTCTTTTCGGCCGCTATGTCATCGTAGGGAGGGCTTCATGATTGAATTCACTCTCTGGGATATTATCCATCATCTCCTTATTGGAGCAGGATGGACAATAATGCTGTCATCCATTGCATTTGTACTGGGAGGAATAGTCGGACTGCTGATACTGTTTGCCAGAATTTCATCCCGCCCGGCTCTGCCAACATTCGCAAAACTGTACATTGAATTTTTTCAGGACACCCCGTTGCTTATGCAGCTTTTTCTGATTTTCTTCGGTGTCGCACTGCTGGGAGTCGATATATCTCCACTACTGACTGCAACACTTGGACTTACCTTTTTCACCAGTGCGTATTTAGCTGAGATATGGCGAGGCTGTGTTGAGTCCATCTCTACAGGACAATGGGAAGCAGGTGAATGCCTGGCTCTCAGTCGCTGGCAGCAAATGCGCTTTGTAATTCTTCCGCAGGCAATGCGCATTGCCATCCCCCCCACTGTTGGCTTTTCAGTTCAGGTCGTTAAGGGGACGGCTGTCACATCAATTATCGGGTTTATGGAAATAACCAAAACAGGGTCCATGATCTCTAACGCAACTTTCAAACCTCTGCTGGTCTACTCGTTAGTTGCTCTTGGTTATTTTATAATATGTTTTCCACTGTCGGCTTTTGCCCGGCGAGTAGAAAGGAGGTTCCATGTCGCTGGTTCTCGTTAAAGATATCTGTAAAAGTTTTGGTGAACTTGAAGTTCTCAAAGGTGTAGATTTTAATGTTGAAAAAGGAGAAGTCGTTGCCATTATCGGACGAAGCGGCTCAGGTAAATCTACTCTCCTCCGCATATTGAACGGCCTTGAAAGTTTTGATTCAGGATTCATGGCTATAGAAGGAACAAGAGTCACCGGACTTGAACCTGATCTGCGCCCCTTACGTCTGAATGTCGGCATGGTGTTCCAGCAGTTCAATCTGTTCCCGCATTTAACTGCCGGAGAAAATGTCATGTTGGCACCGCAGCAGGTAAAAGGCGTTCCCAAAAAAGAAGTTAAGGATCTTGCTGTAAAAATGCTCTCCAAAGTAGGCCTTGCTGATAAATTTGAATCCTACCCGGACCAGTTATCTGGTGGACAGCAGCAAAGGGTAGCAATTGCCCGTTCGCTGGCTATGGAACCCAAAGTACTGCTTTGTGATGAAATAACCTCTGCTCTTGATCCGGAACTGGTCGGCGAAGTTCTTGAAGTTGTCCAAAGCCTTGCCGCAGATGGCATGACCCTTGTCATGGTTACGCATGAAATGCGCTTTGCCCGTGAAGTAGGAAGTAAACTTATCTTCATGCATGAAGGAAAAGTCCATGAAATGGGCAATCCTAAAGAGCTTTTCGCAAATCCATCAACACCTGAACTGACCTCATTTATCAGTTCCATTCACTAAACACCCAGCAGGTAGAACATAAAATGGAAAAACTTCACACTAACCCTGAAAGACTTAAAAAATTCTTAACAGAGATTGCTGTTTTCGGGGCAACAGAAAATAATGGGGTCAGTCGCCTTGCCCTCAGCGATGAAGATAAGGGAGCCCGTGACCAGCTTGCCAAATGGTTCAAAGAAGCAGGCTGTGAGATGGAAATTGACAGGATGGGAAACATGTTTTTTATCCGTCCGGGAAAAGACCGCTCTCTTCCTCCGGTCATGACCGGTTCTCATTGCGATTCTCAGCCTCAAGGAGGAAGATTTGATGGAATTCTAGGTATTATTACCGGACTGGAAACTGTTTGTGCATTAAATGATGCAGGAGTTCAGCTTGAACGGGATTTCATTGTCGTTAACTGGACTAACGAAGAAGGAAGCAGGTTCACTCCCGGTACCACGGGGTCCGGTGTCTTTGCCGGTGAACTGGACATGGAAGAAATGTATGCTCTGACTGATCGCAACGGATGTACTTTCGGTGAAGAACTAAAGCGCATAAACTATATGGGCAAAAAAGATTTCAACCCGCAGCCTCTGCATGCAAACTTTGAATGCCACATTGAGCAGGGTCCTGTTCTGGAAAATGTAGGCAAACCTATCGGTGTTCCCAAAGGGATTGTCTGCCTGCGCTGGTATGATGTTGAAATTCAGGGCGTACCAAATCATGTCGGCCCCACCCCCATGAATGACCGTAAAGACGCTCTTTATGCTTTTTCCTGCATGAACCAGAGGATATTCGAGCTGGGTCTGGCGGCAGGAAATGTTGTGGCGTCTGTGGGAGAAGTTCACGCAACTCCGAACTCACGCAACGTTATTCCCGGTCATGTGAAGTTCACTATTGATATCAGAGGATGGGATGAACCGCTGACAGATCAAGTCTGTACGGATATTGAAGAAGCCATAAATTCCATCAGCAAAAAATTGGGTATGAGCGTTAATATCCGCTGTGTATGGAAAGTCAGACGGGCTCCTTTCTCGCCGGAACTGGTCTCCATGATTCATGAGACTGCAAAAGAACTGAATCTTCCTGCACATGATATGGTTTCCGGAGCCTCTCATGACACAGTCTACATTAACCAGTTATCTCCAAGTGCCATGATTTTCGTTCCCAGCATCGGAGGCCGGAGCCACGCCGAAGTAGAAGAGACCTCTTGGGCGGACTGCGCTGCAGGAGCAGATGTACTTCTTAACTGCGTATACAAAACAGCCAATGATCCGGCAGGAACAGCCTACACTTTAGGCGAATAAATTTCCCACAAAAACTAAATAAGGATTTAATATGAGCAACATTGAATTTGAAAAGATCTATCGCGATGAAGATGTAGACATGTCAGTTCTTGACGGAAAAACTGTAGCTGTTATCGGGTACGGAAGTCAGGGCAGAGCACAAAGCATGAATATGCGTGAAAGCGGTGTAAAAGTTATCGTTGGAGCCGGAGACCGCACCCGTCATTCCAGCTGGGACAAGGCCGAAGCGGACGGGTTTGAAGTTTTTTCTATTGAAAAAGCCGTTGAGAAAGCGGATATCGTTCACATTCTGCTTCAGGATCCGGCGCAGCCTCCTGTTTACTATGAATCCATCCACGCCAACCTGCGTCCGGGGCAGACCTTAAGTTTTGCGCACGGTTTTGCTATTCTCTACGGGACCATTCGTCCTCCCAAAGATATCGATGTTGTACTCTTTGTTCCCAATGGACCGGGCCCGGTAACCCGTCAGAAATACAAAGACGGTTCCGGAATATGGGGCTGCGTAAGCGTTGATCAGGATGTCTCAGGTCATGCACAGGAAACCGCTCTGGCCATTGCCAAGGCAGTCGGTTCCACCAGAGTTGGAGCTGTTGCCATGACTTTTCAGCACGAGACCGAAGGTGACAATTACGAAGAACAGGTTCTATACGGCGGAACAATACATCTCATGCGTACCATGTATAATATTATGGTCAAAAACGGATACCCACGTTCTTTTGCATACGCTAAGGCAATCCGCTCCATCCGTTCCATCATTGATGATATAGATGAGGTGGGTATCGAATCTTATCTTACCAGTCGTGCCAGTCGAACATGTGAATTTGCTGTACGTCACAGTGGTCCTAGAGTTATCAACGAAGAAGAGATGGAAAAAATATTCGAAGAGACAGAAAGCGGAACATTTGCCAAAAACTGGCTTCAGGAATTTTCCCTTGGCATGCCGACCCTGAACAGAATCAGACGTACATGGGCTGAATCAGACATGGAACAGACAGGCAAAATCTGGCGTGAAAAATTTGGGAAATAGCTAACCGCTTCCCTATATTTAATGGTTGGTCTCGCAGAAAAACATTTTCCTCTATGTACTGCGGGACCGGCTATATTTAATTTTTATAATATTTTTCAGGAGAAAAATAATGCCTTATCCAGATGGTTTTCTAAAGAACCGTTCTGTTATTGAACCTCACAAATATGCAGTGATCACCCCTGAAGGCAGAGTTAACAATGTTATTCCAGGCATTGAAGACTGCCAAATGACTATTCTGGCCTCTCCTAAACTTGGAGCAGGTTTTGTGCAGATGGTCGGCACAGTGGGTAATGGTGGAAAAACAACAATTCCTTATGCGAAAGAAGAAAATATTGAATCACTTCTCTTTGTCATAGACGGTGAAGGTTCACTCACAGTCACTGTAGACGGACAGAAAGAAAAGCTTTCCCATGGCGGATACATTTACGCACCTCCCGGAAAGGGAATTGAGTTCATCTCAAGCGGTGAAGGAGAGGTTCGCATCCTTCTTTACAAGCAGAAATTTATTCCACATCCGGACCCGAAAATGGAAAAACCATGGATTGTTAAGGGCAGCATAAAAGAGATTGAAGAAAGCTTTTATGATGGCATGGACAATGTGTTTGTGCGGGACCTGCTTCCGGTTCATGAAGCCTTTGATATGAATTTCCATACGCTGGCCTTTCTTCCCGGTGGATGCCACCCATTCGTGGAAACTCATGTGCAGGAACACGGTGCTTATATCTATGAAGGCCAAGGTTTATACCTGCTCGACAACGAATGGATTCCTGTTGAAGCTGAAGACTTCATCTGGTTTGCTCCATTTTGTAAACAGGCATGCTATGGAACAGGCTTAGGCCGCATGGAATACATTTATTCCAAAGACTGCCACAGAGATGAACATCTGTAGCAATCATCAGTAAAGATTTCAAAAAAAAAGAAGGTCTTTGGTAGTTCGTACCAAAGACCTTTCTGCATTGATCGTCCAATTAAAACTTATCTGAATACCGCAAACTGTCAGTTATTCTTTTTCAGATATTTACTTACCGCCTGTCTGGTGACTCCTACCAACTGAGCAGCCGATGACTGGTTGCCATTAGTACGCCGCAGAGCTTCATCAATCAGTTTAGCCCGGGCCTCCTGCAAGGTGGGCAATCTGGCTCCGAAAGAAATACTCTCTCCGGAAGCGGCGATAGTTCCACTTGGAAAAAAATCTCCGGGGGCTGAGAGCAGTTTCTTAAAATGCTTAGGAGTCAAGTCACCATGACCGCAGATGCTGGCTCCATCATGGACCAGATTCTGCAATTCCCTGATATTTCCCGGAAAGGAATAATTATTCAAAAAATTAGCAATATCATGAATATTTACATTTAAATCCATGCCTGCTTCAGTCTGCACTTCATCTACAAAATGGGAAATCAAAAGAGGTAAATCCTCAGTGCGTTCACGAAGAGGAGGTATCTGAAGCATGTGACCTCTCAGCCTGAAAAAAAGGTCTTTACGAAACTTCCCCTGTTCCTGCATTACTGCAATAGACTGATGAGTTGCAGTAATAATTCGTGCACTTGAGCGCTTAGCCATATCAGACCCCAATGGCATAAATTCGTGTTCCTGCAAAAGGCGTAAAAGTTTAGTCTGCGACGTAGGACTGAGGTCTCCGATCTCATCAAGAAAAAGAGTTCCATTCTTAGCTTTTTCAACAAGGCCGACTCTTGCTTGTGTAGCACCGGTAAACGCGCCTTTCTTATGACCGAATAATGTATCTGAGAGAATATTATCATCCAGTCCGGCTATATTGACAGCAACAAAATCTCCCTTACGACCACTGGCATTATGTACTGCCCGCGCCACTAATTCTTTCCCCACTCCTGACTCTCCGGTAATGAGTACAGGACGTGCTGTTTCTGCTATGGCCTCGATATATTTAAAAATAGCCAGCATATCTTTGTGAGCGGTAATGATTTCAGAGAACAATCCAGGTCTATCAGGACCATTCATGAAAAAACTTTGCTGCAATGATGTGTTTTCATGACGCAACTCAAAAATTTCAATAGCATGCCGCACACCTGAAATAAGAGTATTACGTTCTTCTGTTTTTACAATAAAATCAAAGGCTCCTTTGCGGATACAATTTACCACGGCTTTTATTTCATTAAGACCTGAAATAACCAGTACTGGCAGCTCCGGATGTTCTTCCACAATCTTAGGTATCAGCTCTTCACCGGTTATTCCCGGCATTATCAAATCGACCGCCACAGCACAGAACTTCCGCTCTGCAAGAGTCTCCATAACCTTTGTGCCGTCATTCAAAAGCACTACATTATCGATCCCCTGTGAGCGTAAAGTTGCTTTAAAACTGTAAAGCCAAGAATCCTCATCATCAACCAGTAACAGTGGATATCTTGGTGTAAGACCTTTAGTCCTTTCCATTTCAAGCCTCACTTTCAGCTACAGGAATTGAAAATATGGCGATGGTTCCCCCGCCTGGATTGGCTGAAAATTTCAGATATCCACCATGTTCCTGAACAATTGTTGAGGACACGGACAATCCGAGTCCGGTTCCGCCGCATTCCCGCTTAGTTGTAAAAAAAGGATCCATTATCTTTTTAAGATGTTCTTCTGCAATGCCAACACCTTCATCACGGACAATTATTTCAATTTTCTTTTCAGACTCAATATACTCTGAAGAAAGAATTATTTTCTGATTTCGATCAGTCAGAGCTTCACAGGAATTAACCAATAAATTAATCAGTACCTGTGACAGACGCTGTGAATTACCAAGGACTGTCGGCAATGTCTCGGCAAGTTTCAACTCAAACTTGCTTGTTTTATGACTTATCAGATTTTCCAAAAGTCGTAATGAATTTTCAATTACATCAGTAACTTCAACTTCCCACATCAACTCTCCCGGCTGTAAACGGGAATAATCTTTAAGACTATTAACAATTCCACTGATACGACTGACACCCTCCTGCATTCTGGAAAGCAGATCCGGCATGAAAGACCTAAGCTCAGAATATTCAAGCCCCCCGGCTAAAAATTCTCCATTCTCGTGGTAGTAGTCATCTAAAATGGGACTGATATCACTCCAGATTTCTTCCACCAGAGGAAGATTCAGTGTCATGAAACTGTTTGGATTGTTAATCTCGTGAGCCATACCGGAAACCAGCACTCCGAGTGAAACCATTTTATCAGCCTGAATCAGCTGCTGTTCTTTTTCTTTTGCCTGCCGTTCTGATTCCACTCGCTCGGTAATGTCACGAATTGCGCACACCCCGACCTTCTCGCCCTGAAAAATAATATCACGCTGCTGAATTTCACACATAAGCATTCTGCCATCTCTGCAACGGAAACAGGCATAAAAACGAGCCATCATATTCTTAGAAGTATAAGTTTTTACATCTTCACGATAATCAGGATCAGCCAGATCATCGATATTAAGACAGTTAAACTCTTCATAGGAATAACCGAACATCAACTGACCGGCTTTGTTTGTCTCCAGAATTTTACCTTCATGATGAATAAAAATAGCTTCAAATGTAGCCTGCGAGAGTTGCCTAAATCTTTCCTCACTTTCTCTTAAAGCCAATTCGGCTATCTTTCTTCTGGCTATAGCCTGAGCTTGCAGAAAATTCTTTCTGGCTAAAATAGAAATCTGATTTGCAATGAGACAAAGGACATTACAGACACTCAAAAACTGTTCACGGGACATAACCGGAACTTCTTTGAGTGCATCCATAAATTCATCCTCATCTGCACCTATTTCACGGGCATATGATTTAATCCGCTCATCATTAATGGGTGGACAGCGAACCTGACCTATAATCCAGTTAGCAATATGACGATCGCCTACATAAAAACTGGTCCCCCCGTCCCACAGCCCACCGCTGAGGCAAGGACGCATAATTGGTTCCAGGGGACTCTTGGTACTGAAAGAAGCGTCAGACCGCATGCAGTTCTTAAGCCCCTTTGGAGTTTTACGAATCACATCATTGCAGAGTTTGCAAAAACGGCTGGGCCTGGTTATCGGCCTTCCGTCAAGATCGGTGATGATAGAAGACACTTTAGTTGCTTCGGAAAATGCATCCTGTATTTGCTGAATAGCATCCACATCGAAATAATCTTCAAACCGATGTCCTCTTTCCAAATGAGAAGATTCAGAAGAACCTGCGGAAAAATTACAGTCCCTACCAAAACCGCCGCAAGGCGTCCGTGATGCTTCCAGTTCTGCAACTCGCCCTCGTAAAGTATTTATCTCTTCAATTACATTTTCCGGACAGACATCCGCTTTATTTGAAATTTTTTTTCTTAAATCCATATTGCTTCTTATACATCCATTCTAATCAAATTTATGTTCGCACTAAATACAGATAAACACACGTACCTATTCCTATCTTTAAGCATGATCAATGCCACTTTCAGCATCACCATTCTTATGAAAAAAAGGATATCATGAAACTCTCAATAATCTTTTTCAATGTTATTACAGACTGATACAAATTACGCAAATCTCCAGCAGTTAATAACGGCCCCGAAAAGTCCAGTATTAAATAGAGTGTCACTTTAGAGATGACAACCTCTGTAAAGATTATGTCAACCAAATTAACATCACTTGCGAAATGACCGTTATTAAAGTCTTTATTCAGTAAACTTGCAGACTACAATATTAGAAATGTCAACTATTGCTGACAGTCATATTCTATTCGATTTAAACACCAATAGCTATAAAATCCAGTAAGCATCTGCAATACTTTACATAGTCATTCATGGCATACTTTTCTCTTAATGCTCTCAAAGCAGTAACAAAGTATGCGCGCTACGACAGTACTGCAGTAGGAAAAGATCACATATATGAATTACTTGCTTTAAGGACGTGGTGGTTATGGACACTTTCAGCAGACAATATTCATTATGTACTTTTCAAAATATGATGGTCGATCTCAGGATGAATTTTTCATTTATAATTGCGGGCTGATGGTTTTGACTGAACGTGAGAAGTACTGACAGCGATAATGTGGACACTCAAAGTAGTGCTGTCAGTCAACTTTCCAGCAATCAGCCATCGGTAAATAAAAGGAAGTTTTATGCCAGTAACAGCAAAGATAGCGCAGCAGATGATTGCTGCAGCGGAGAAGAAAGCAAACGAAATTGGAGTTCCCATGGTCATTGCTGTGGTTGATCAGGGAGCCAACCTTGTAGCTCAGTTGCGACAGGACGACGCCCTGCTGGTCAGTATAGATCTGGCCTGGAACAAAGCATACACTGCCGTAGCTGTAAAAATGTCTACAGAAACACTGGGCACTGTATCACAGCCGGGCGGACCTCTTTATGGTATTCATACTGCACATAATGGACGGGTTGTCATTTTCGGTGGAGGTCTTCCCATTGAAGAAAATGGAACTGTCATCGGCGGCATAGGAGTCAGTGGCGGCAGTGTTGAGCAGGACATAGCTTGTGCGGAAGCCGGTCTTGCTGCTTACAACCAATAAGTTCTTTAAATAAACTTTCAAAAAAAGGAATGGAACAATGACCAAGAACAAACCTAGTGTAGAAATCCCCAAAACAGTTAGTGCCTCAAAACGTGTTGAAAAAACTCTTGAACGTTTTCTGGAAACGACTCCGGCAGTCTGCGCTGAGCGTGCCGTGCTGATCACTGATTCATATAAAGAAACTGAAGGGCTGCCTATGCCCATACGCCGTGCCAAAGCTCTGGAAAAAATTCTTTCAAACATGTCGATTTTCATTCAAGATGATGAGCTAATTGTCGGTAACCAGTGCTCTATGCCTCGATCCGCTCCTATTTTCCCTGAATTTTCCTGCAAATGGGTGGAAGAAGAACTTGATCGTCTGGAAAAAAGAACTTCTGATGTTTTCCTTATCTCTGAAGATGTTAAAGAAAAACTCCGCACTGCTTTCTCCTACTGGGATGGAAAAACAGTAAACGAAATTGCCAGTGCAATGATGCCTCCTGAATCACTCGAAGCACACAACGAAGTCGTATATACCGTTGGTAACTACTTCTTTAATGGTGTCGGTCACATCTCAGCTGACTACAGCAAAGTCCTCAATCAGGGCTTAAATGCTGTTATTGCTCATGCTGAAGAAAAACTTTCTGAAATAGACTTTTCTGATGCTTCCCAGCTCAACAAAATGCATTTCCTAAAATCAGTAATTATGGCGAACAAATCAGTTATCGCCTTTGCAGAGCGTTTTGCAGAACTGGCCGAAAAACTTGCTGTCGCGTGTGAAGATTCCACCCGCAAAGCAGAACTCAATGAAATTGCACGTATATGCCGCAAAGTTCCTGCACAGCCGGCAGAAACATTTCAGGAAGCACTGCAGTCTTTCTGGCTCATCCATCTGGTTATTCAGATTGAATCAAATGGTCACTCCATCTCCCCAATGCGCTTTGACCAATACATAAATCCATTCCTGCAGAAAGACTCCATCTCAGTCGAAGCAGCTCAGGAAATGCTGGATATGCTCTGGATCAAATTCTCTGAACTCAACAAAGTTCGTGACGAAAATTCATCCATGGCTTTTGCAGGATATCCGATGTTCATGAACCTGATCGTTGGCGGTCAGAAACGTGATGGTTCAGATGCAACCAACACTATGTCATATATGGTTCTGCAAGCCAGCGCCAACACCAAACTTTATGCTCCTTCACTCTCAATCCGTATCCATGAAGGAACACCCGATCCTCTTTATAAAAAAGCTGCTGAACTCAGCCGTATGGGAATGGGATATCCTGCATACTATAATGACCGTGTAATCGTTCCTGCCCTGCTTGCTCGCGGCCTAGAACGCGAAGATGCTCGTGACTACGGTATAATCGGTTGTGTTGAACCTCAGGTTGGCGGTAAAACCGAAGGCTGGCATGATGCAGCATTCTACAACATGGCAAAAATTATTGAGCTCTGCCTTAATGACGGTGTAGACCTGCGCACAGGAAAACAGCTCGGCCCTAAGAGCGGAAGTATGAAGACCTTCAAAACCTTTGAAGATGTCATGGATTCATACACTCAGCAGACTGCTTATTTCGTAAAACTTATGGCTGCCGCAGATAACGCAGTAGACATGACTCACGGTAAACATTGTCCACTTCCATTCCTTTCATCTCTTGTTGACGATTGTATTTCCGATGGTCTGTCCTTGCAGGAAGGTGGAGCGCACTACAACTTCACAGGTCCTCAGGGTGTTGGAGTTGCAAACGCAGGTGACTCTCTTACCGCAATCAAAAAAATAGTCTTTGATGAGAAGTCACTGACTCTTGAGCAGCTTCAGGAGGCACTTGCCAATGACTTCGAAGGTCAGGAAGATCTTCGCCAGATGCTGGTAAACCGCGCACCTAAGTACGGTAATGATGATGATTATGCTGACGATATTGCTAAAGAAGCAGCGCTCATTTATTGCAACGAAGTTAACAAGTACACCAACCCCCGCGGCGGTAAATTCCAGCCGGGCCTGTATCCTGCTTCTGCTAACGTTCCTTTAGGTTCAGTTGTCACAGCAACTCCTGACGGAAGAAAAGCATGGACACCTCTGGCAGACGGCGTTTCCCCAATATCCGGTTACGATTCATGCGGTCCAACTGCATCAGTACTTTCAGTTGCTAAACTGGATCACGAAATTGCATCCAATGGAACTCTGCTTAACCAGAAATTCCACCCATCCGCCATTGAAGGCGAAAAAGGATTGGAAAACCTTAAAGCAGTTACTGAAGCATACTTCCAGAATGGCGGATTCCACGTGCAGTATAATGTCATCAGCCGTGATACCCTTCTGGATGCTCAGGCCAACCCTGACAAGTACAAAGGGTTGGTTGTCCGTGTTGCAGGATACAGCGCATTCTTCACAGCGCTCGACAAATCCCTGCAGGACGATATCCTTGCCCGTACTGAACAAAAATTCTAAGACTTGCATATGATTGAGGCCTTCGGCATTTAGCCGGAGGCCTTTTTACTAAAGAGGTTACGGTCTTCAAACAACCAGAGAATCATTTTGAAAAAATTCTCCAGCCTCTCATTAACTTTTCATATGCTGCGCATTCTTCGAAGTAAGTATTCAGTAGACGGAAGTTAGAGCTTTTACGCAGGATTAAATACATTTTCAGCCAAACCAGTTTTGCCATATGAGCACTGCATAGAACAAATAAGTGAGTTATAAAGATGAGATGGAAGGAACGTCAGCATAAGTTCAGTTTAGATGATAAGGACAAGGATCCGCTCACCGGACTGGTATTTGATATTCAGCGTTTTGCGGTCCACGATGGCGGCGGCATCCGCACTCTAGTTTTCCTTAAAGGCTGTCCACTACGCTGTAAATGGTGTCAGAATCCTGAATCAATGAGCACCAAGCCTGAAATTATGCGCATTCCCCACCACTGCATAAGCTGTGTAAAGTGCGCAACTCTCTGTCCAGAACAGGCGATTGCAATTAAAGAAGATTTCAAAGTCGAGATCGATCGCGACAAATGTACGTATTGTGGCGAGTGCATTGAAAAATGTTACGCTGGCTCTATGACCATTGTTGGTCGCTATATGACCGTTAATGAAGTTATTGATGAGGTAGAGAGAGATAGGGCATTCTACCATACCTCTAATGGAGGCGTAACTTTTTCAGGAGGCGAACCGACCCTGCAATCCAGCTTTCTTATCGCTGCTTTGAAAAAAGCTCATAAGAATGGGCTGCATACAGCAATAGAAAGCTGTTGTCTTTGTAAGAAAGAAACATTTGCCGAAGTTCTAGAACATACCGATCTTGTACTGACCGACATCAAGCACATGGATTCTAAAAAGCACGAAGAGCTTACAGGTTCTCCTAATGAGCTGATTTTGAGCAATATAAAAATGGCAGCTGAAATGGGTAAAACCCTGCGTATCAGGATTCCACTGATCCCGGGATGTAATGATTCAGATGAAAACATCACTGCTACAGCCAAATTTGTAGCGTCTTTAGGCAATGCGGTTGAAGGACTTGATATCCTGCCGTATCACCGTTTAGGTGAACCGAAATGGGAACAACTTGACAGAGAATATACTCTGCATGGTGTGAATCCACCTGATCGTGGACATGTTTTGGCTCTGAAAGATCTGGTTTTACCTTATTGTCCTGAGGTCTCGGTCGGGGGATAATCAACTTGCTCCTTCTGCTATGCAGAATTACTTGATCTGATAAATCCAAATAGCTTTCATGCAGACTTGCATGAAAGCTATTTTTCATTTTAATGAAAATTGATCATTGAAATGGACTCAGTATGGATATGAAGTTATGTAGTTAATATACTTAATATGGAAGGCAGCCATTTTCTTCAGTACATATAGTAAAAATGAAAACTGAACACTGTTTATGAAATGAACCTAAATAATATATAACCATCCCCCTACCTTAAAAACAAAGGACAGATAATAATGATTCAGCCGGTAATTCTTTGTGGAGGAAAGGGCAGTCGTTTATGGCCTCTTTCGCGTGAATCATACCCAAAACAGTTTTTAACTGTCGGAAGTGAAAAAACTCTATTCCAGGAAACAGTATTGCGGGCTGCCGCTCTTGGCAACATGGCCCCCCCTGTTGCCATGTGCGGCGAGGAGTTGCGTTTTTTAGTTGCAGAGCAACTGCTTGAGCTTGAGGTAAAAGGAGACATTGTTTTAGAACCGGAAAGCAAAAATACAGCTCCGGCAGTGGCAATAAGCGCCTTGCTAAAAAAAGATAAAGACCCTCTGCTTTTGGTTATGCCGGCAGATCACATCATCAAGGACAAAGTAGCCTTTAAAAATTCTTTCACTAAAGCCGTTAAACTAGCGGAAAAAAACTTTCTCGTTACCTTCGGGATAATTCCTGATCATCCGGAAACCGCCTTTGGATACTTACACCGGGGAACACCTGTTGATGAAGGTTTTCAGGTTCTTCGGTTTGAGGAAAAACCTACTGCTGAAGTTGCAGCTCAGTATTATGATTCCGGTGAATATTTCTGGAACAGTGGTATATTCCTTTTCCGCGCCTCTGCTTTTCTGCGTGAACTTGAAAAATATGCTCCGGGCATGCTCACCGTATGTGAAAAAACTCTTGCAGAGAGTTTGCATGATTTAGATTTTTTCAGACTGAGTCCTTCAGAGTTTGCAAAATGCCCGGAAGATTCTATAGATTATGCAGTTATGGAAAAAACTGACAAGTGCGTTATGGTAGAACTGGACGCAGGATGGAATGATCTTGGAACATGGTCATCACTTTATCTCGCAAGCCAAAAAGATGAGAATAATAACGTTCTTCATGGAGATGTCATATCCAGTGACACACAAAACTGCTACCTTCACTCTGAGAACAGACTGCTTGCAGCAATTGGTCTAAAAGATATTGTTGCCGTTGAAACATCTGACGCTGTCTTTGTGGCTCACATGGACAAAGCCCAAGATGTCAAGAAAATGGTTGAATCATTAACTGCGAAAAAACGCCACGAAGTAATCCACCACCGCAAAGTATACCGCCCTTGGGGGACATACGAAAGCACCGATACAGGCTTACGTTATCAAGTGAAATGCATCACCGTTAACCCGGGACAAATTCTTTCATTGCAGATGCATCACCACCGCGCAGAACATTGGGTTGTGGTGCATGGAACAGCTAAGATAACGAATGGTGAAAAAGAATTCATGCTAACAGAGGACCAGTCCACATATATTCCTGTAGGAACAAAGCACAGACTTGAAAACCCCGGAAAAATACCATTAGAATTAATTGAAATCCAGACAGGGGCCTACTTAGGGGAAGATGATATAGTTCGATTTGAGGATCTGTATGGACGCTATGAGAGCTAAAAAGTTTAAAAAAACTGTTTAATAAAATACCACAGCTAGTTTCATAAAAAAGCTGATTCTGGGCTCAATTATAACTTAATCCTGCTGCATGGCTTTCGAGGATTAAATTATATTTTCATTATACGGATCCAGATCGTGATGCTTTAATTAATACTTCAGTTACGAACTTTGCATCGTTGCGAGTGGTCCAGTAGTCAGTTACATACCTTTCATATGATTGTTTACTTAAGTTATAAGCATTATTAACTGCCCAGCGGCGCATTTTATCATAAGTAGAGTGAATGCTTTCATGAGGCCCTATGTGATAGCAGGAAGCCATCATTTCCCCCCCAAAACGATAAGTATTTTCATCGCTGCATGATAGAATTGTTTTTTGCAGCATCTTAATTTCCTGCTCGTTATTCTCCAGCCGGTCATCTATAGATGAAAAATTGATAATTACAGGACCTGTGATCTCATTATTCAAGTCTTCTACATGCTTAGTAAATTCAAGGTTGATAATTGAATCTCTGATATCATTTTTATAAATCTGATCCTGGAAGAGAAGATCGGCTGAATCTATAAACTTTATGGAAACATCGCGAATATCGTTGTCGATAGCCATTTCTGCTTCAAGAATAAGTTCATACCAATCCCTGACAGATACATGTTTCCTGCGTATCTTTTCTTGCTCTTCTTCAAGTTCATGTATTTTGGTGAGAAACGATTTTTGAATAGATTTAAAAACGTTAGTGCCGCTACCTTCAATGAATTCTTTCATCTCATCAAGGGTAAAGCCCATTTGTTTATAATATTTTATTACTGGGACAGTCAGAAGAGCATCGTATGTATAATATCTGTAATTATTGTAATCGTGTCTATGAGAAGGAATAAGATTAATCTTGTCGTAGTAGCGAAGAGCCTTCTTTGAGAGATTACAGATCTTGCTCATGTCTCCTATGAAATACCTGTTTTTATACTCCATAGTGATTTCCTCCTGTGAGCCTTTCAAAATTTTATATATCCCTGCCCCTCACAAGCAATAACCAGAAACAACCTATACAAAACTGGGGAGCGCCTCATAGTGAGGCTGCTCCCCATATAGCGATGTGTTTCTGTCAGGTCAATTCTTGATATATTTATTAATAGTTTCGGCTCCTTCTTCATGAGCTCTGTAATAAACTCTCAGCTCTTGGTTGGAGTCCATATCAAACCTTGATTCTTCAAGAAGTCCGTTGGCTTCTGCAGTCATAAGCGCATTGACTATAGAATGCTTTTTAAAAGCCTTAAAGTGACCGTACTGTGCTTTAAGAGCATCCATAACGCAATCAGCGCATGCTTCATCAGTAGTAGTGAAGAATTTCAGAATTGCATAGTTAAGAGGGATCATGCTGCCTCCTGATCATTTTTTTTGAACATATCCAAAGGATTCATTGCGATGATAAAAATACCTATAACCATAACAACTGCTGCAGCCCAGGCGATAGGAGGCATGGACCAACCTTCAAATCCAAAAACAACACCCAGAATAATCCAGCAGCAGAATGGTCCCCAGAAGGAGAAGGTTCCGTTGCAGGACATACCAAGAGCAGCTCCGCACATGGCATTACCTTTATACCAATACATGAATGCGCCATATGCACTCAGCCCAGCCAAAGCAAACCAAAGAATAGCTTCACTGTCAGTAAAGGACTGAACTACCATTGTGAAGCTGTCAACATGAGCGATCATGCCGAAAAGGGGAACCAGAATAAGAAGATTTGAAAGTCCGGCTGTGACCTGACGGATGGTAATACCTATTTCAGGGTCAATCATAGAAGTTCCGTATCCGCATACGCATCCTTCAAGTCCCCAGAATAAAGCTGCGATGAAACCAAAGAAAAGGCCTAAAAGCAAATTGTCGGGGACATTGTCTCCAAGACCGGTACTGCCGATCATAAAACTGGCGATAAAACATATAGCGATCCCGAGCACCATGCGCGAATTCAGTTCCTGCTTAAAAAGAATGCGCCCCAGAATTGCGCCAATGGCAGGACAAAGAGCAGCAATCGGAACTACAAGAGAACCGGCAAGCTGAAGACCTACTACATATGCGGTACTGGCCAGCGGACCACCAATAATTGCAGCAGCAACCATGACGAGGCCGGGTTTTGTTTTGATGCAACGGAGGAAATCGGTAAAACGTCCTCTTACTCCTGCAATACTTACAGCCCAAAGAGCACTGCAGGTATCAGTTGTTGCTGCACCTACTGCACTAAGCAGGTACATAACAGCAAAAGCAGACAATCCTGAGTTCTCGCCATACCACTCAACCCAAACGCCTTTGGACATTCCAAGAGTCATAAAAGCGGTATAAAACCCATAACATAGCCCAGAAAATAGTGCGATAAGAATACCCTGTCTGCGAAAATTAGCAGCCAGTTTTTTCTTAGCAGCGACGGCTGTCGGGTTAAGTGCAACAGATGCTTGCCCCATTGTTGTCTCCTTAAACTTTAAATGATGATTATAAAAAAATTACACACTTTCCCTATAAAAAACAGCTTGGATACAGAACACTAATAGTTAACGTTGCATCCTTTCCCTTAGGGTAAGGTCCTCTGTACAATTTTATATCCTTTCCCTTAAGGGGAAGGTCAATGTGAAATTTTTAATTAAGTTTAAAGACAGCATTACAACAGATGGTCAGGAGACATATGTAACTGTTTATATGGTCATTTTAGGTGGTTATGCTTTACTAAAAATAACACCAGCACCCTCTCCTCTTCTTTCTTGATTCATAAATCAAGAGTGTAGAAATCTGCATTCATACAAAACTACTCCTCTAACAAACTAGTTTATCCATACAGGGACACTTTTTTCACATGCCACTGATGCCTTCTGATTTCACATTCGTTATAAGAAAACAAACTGAACCCCCATTCAATAATTAAAACTGACATAATATATTTTTTATAGGCTTGATAGATAAAACAATTACTATAAAAAATTATCGTTACTATTAACACTGACTATTTACAAATACGTGCAACAACAAAACACATAAAAACAATCACTTATAATATAAAATCTAATTTATTACAAAAGTGTATTGACCTTCCCCCTTGGGTCAGGGACTAGGCTGGAGCTCGGATGTGGAAAAGGTTGATTCTTAAGTTTTTCCATTCCGGAATGTCAGAAGTCACATGTTTTGTACTGAAGCACCAGCTCAATGGAGATCTCATGAGATATCAAGGCGAAGAGGCTCTCGGCCTCATCGAAACACTCGGAATGGTCCCGGCCATAGGCGGCGCGGACCAGATGCTTAAAACTGCTGATGTTAGATTAGTTTCATATGAGAACATCGGCTCAACACTGGTTGCAGTCATGGTCAAAGGTGATGTGGCTGCAGTTCAGGCTTCTGTTGAAGCTGGAGCAGCAGCCGCAGAAGAAATCGGAAAGCTGACAGCGAAAAATGTCATGCCCCGTCCCATCCGTGGAGTCGGTGACATTGTATCCGTTCACGCCGTGGAGGGCGGAGACGAATCCAATGTAGGCGGCCCCAGACCTAAAGCCATGGGTCTTATTGAAACATTCGGTATTGTTTTCGTTCTCGAAGCAGCTGATGCCATGATGAAGGCAGCTGATGTCGAACTCATCGGCTATGAAAATGTTGCATCCGGATACATATCTGTTCTTGTACAGGGCGATGTAGCCGCATGTAAATCAGCAGTGGAAGCCGGCATAAAAGCTGTGGAAGCCATGCATGCTGAAGTATACAGCTCTCTGGTTATTCCAACGCCCCACCATGATCTTGAAAAAATCACCCAAATATACTCACTCGACAACCTGCTTCCTTAGTGAATTACAGGATTGAAAAGTAGAGGCAACCGGACTTGATATTTATGCACAGGTAAAGGGGTCAGTGATGATTGTTGACAATGACTTACTCTCAATTCAGCAGGCCAGAATTCTGGCTGAAAACGCATTTGAGGCGCAGAAGAAACTTGCAGGCTTTCCTCAGGAAAAACTGGACAGTATTGTCGAGCTTTTGGCTGATACAGTGGAAAAGTACGCAAAAGAACTTGCGCTCTTGTCTCATCATGAGACCGACAGCGGTAAATGGGAAGACAAGCTAGTCAAGAACCTGTTTGTTTGTAGACAAGTCAGGAGCCATTTAAAGGGCATGCGCTGTGTGGGTGTTATCAGTGAAGATCCACAGGAACAAATTACCGATATCGGTGTTCCTGTTGGAGTCATCATTGCGCTTTGTCCTGAAACCAGCCCGGTTTCGACGACTGTCTATAACACCCTGATTGCAATCAAGTCGGGTAACGCCATCGTTTTTTCCCCTCATCCTGAAGCAGCCCGATGCACCAGCCGTGTTCTCGATATAATGATCGAAGCAGCTGAGAGTCACGGATTGCCTGAAGGCAGTCTTTCCTATCTGGAAACAGTTACTGAAAGTGGAACTGTAGAACTGATGAACCATCGATCAGCATCGCTGATCATGGTAACCGGAGTCCCGGAAATGCTGCAGGCTGCCTATGAAGCTGGAAAACCAGTCATATATGGGGGAACAGGTAACGGTCCGGCATTCATTGAGCGCTCTGCTGATATTAAGCAGGCCGTTAAAGATATCATTACAAGCAAGACCTTTGACAACGGGATTGCTCCATCTGCGGAGCAATCCATTGTTGTCGATTCCTGTATTGCACAGGAAGTCAGGCAGCATTTGCAATGTTACGGCGGCTACTTCATGTCTGAGTGTGAAGCACAGAAACTAGCTGAACTCTTCTTCGGCAGCAATGGCCAGCGTAAGAAGGGAATGTCAGGACAATCTGCTGAGGTTCTTGCCCGCAGAGCTGGATTCAACATACCTGAAAACACGACTGTACTTGTGGCAGAACGCAAATTCGTTTGTGAGACAGACCCTTACTACAAGGAATTTCTTGCACCTGTTCTTGCTTTATACGTGGAGAATGACTGGATGCACGCCTGTGAAAAATGCATCGAACTGCTGCTCCATGAGAAGAATGCCCATTCTTTGGTAATTCACTCCAATGATAAAGAAGTGATCTATCAGTTTGCTCTGAAGAAACCTGTGGGCAGACTGCTGGTCAATACTCCGGCTACGTTCGGAGGTATGGGTGCAACAACAAATCTTTTTCCGTCCATGACCCTTGGCAGCTCGTCTGCAGGACGGGGCATTACATCAGACAATGTATCCCCCATGAACCTTATCTACATCAGGAAGGTCGGATACGGAGTCAGGCAGATGGAAGGTGCTGCGTCAGCAGAATACGCTCCCAGCACTGAAGGCAGTAAAAACAAAGAATACAATGATTCAAGCGTAGCGGAAGTTATCCGCTTAATCTTGAAAAAGGCAATTGAAGCCATAGATGATCCTGCGGATCGTTCATAAATACAATCCCTTAAACGGAGGAAGCAAGGTGGATCTTCAAAGTTTTTCAAATAAGTTAGCCGAGGCAACTAAGAATCTTACTCCCGATGACCGGGCCTCATTGAAGAAAATTTTCGAGGGCGTATCCGCAGAGATTTTCCAGAAGAAAATCGAGGCCCCTGTAGCGGCAGCCGAAACAACAGGTATCCCTGAAGGTCCTACGGAACGCCATGTAAAACTGAAAGAACTTTTTCTGAAACATGTTCCAAGTGTTACCACTCACCGTGCTCGCGCAATCACAAAGATTGCTAAAGAGAACCCCGGAATGCCAAAGGCGTTGATACGCGGTAAGAGTTTCCGCTATTGCTGCGAAACAGCGCCTTTGGTTATTCAGGAAGGTGAACTTATCGTAGGTGCTCCTAACGGTGCTCCGCGTGCAGGTGCATTCTCACCTGATATCGCCTGGCGTTGGATGAAAGATGAAATTGACACCATCGGAACCCGTCCTCAGGACCCTTTTTATATTTCTGATGAAGATAAAAAGATCATGCAGGAAGAATTGTTTCCTTTCTGGGAAGCTCAGTCTGTCGATGAATACTGCGAAGGCCAGTACCGTGAAGCAGGATTATGGGAACTTTCCGGAGAATCTTTTGTTTCCGACTGCTCTTATCACGCAGTAAACGGTGGGGGAGACTCCAACCCTGGTTATGATGTTATTCTTATGAAGAAAGGCATGCTCGATATCGTCAAAGACGCTGAAGAGCATCTTGCACATCTGGATTACGAAAACCCAGATGATATTGATAAAATTTATTTTTATAAATCCGTCATCGATACAGCTGAAGGCGTAATGATCTACGCCAAGCGTATTTCTGAATACGCCGCAGAACTTGCAGCAAAAGAAGCTGACCCCAAACGCAAAGCTGAACTTTTGAAAATCTCAGAAGTTAACGCCCGCGTACCGGCTCATAAGCCCGAAACTTTCTGGGAAGCAATTCAGGCTGTATGGACCATTGAGTCTCTGCTTGTTGTTGAAGAGAACCAGACAGGTATGTCCATAGGACGTGTCGACCAGTATATGTATTCTTTTTTCAAGGCAGACCTTGAAGCAGGACGCATGACTGAATACGAAGCATTTGATCTTGCCGGTTGTATGCTTATTAAAATGTCTGAAATGATGTGGATTACCAGTGAAGGCGGCTCCAAATTCTTTGCAGGTTATCAGCCATTCGTTAATATGTGCGTTGGCGGTGTAACCCGTGAAGGTCTCGATGCAACAAATGACCTGACATATCTGCTGATGGATGCAGTACGCCACGTGCGCATCTACCAGCCTTCTCTGGCAACACGTGTACACGTCAAATCTCCTCAGAAATATCTTGAGAAGATTGTTGAAGTCATCCGTTCAGGCATGGGCTTTCCGGCAGTTCACTTTGATGATGCTCATATCAAGATGATGCTGGCTAAAGGCGTAAGTATCGAAGATGCTCGTGATTATTGTCTCATGGGGTGTGTTGAGCCTCAGAAATCCGGCCGTCTGTATCAGTGGACATCCACCGCTTACACTCAGTGGCCTATATGCATCGAACTGGTTCTCAACAACGGTGTTCCACTCTGGTATGAAAAGAAAGTGTGTCCAGACATGGGCCCCATCGAATCTTTCGACACCTATGAGAAGTTTGAAGCTGCTGTAAAAGAACAGATCAAATACATCACCAAGTGGTCCAGCGTGGCTACTGTGATTTCGCAGCGTATCCATCGTGACCATGCTCCGAAACCCCTCATGTCCCTCATGTATGAAGGCTGCATGGAGACCGGTACTGACGTCTCCGCAGGTGGTGCAATGTACAATTTCGGCCCCGGCGTTGTCTGGTCCGGACTCGCAACCTACGTAGACTCCATGGCTGCTATCAAAAAGCTTGTTTACGATGACAAGAAATACACTCTTGCTCAGCTGAATGACGCTCTTAAAGCTGACTTCAAAGGATACGATCAGATCAAAGCCGACTGCCTTGCTGCACCTAAATACGGTAACGACGATGACTATGCCGACCTTATTGCAGCAGAACTGGTCCACTTTACCGAAACTGAGCACCGCAAATACAAAACTCTGTACTCCGTACTCAGTCACGGCACATTGTCCATTTCCAACAACACTCCTTTCGGCCAGCTGCTCGGCGCATCAGCAAACGGGCGCAGCGCATGGATGCCTCTGTCTGACGGCATAAGCCCAACTCAGGGTGCAGACTACAAAGGCCCCACAGCCATTATCAAGTCTGTTTCCAAGATGGCTAACGACAGCATGAATATCGGTATGGTTCATAACTTCAAACTTATGTCCGGTCTTCTTGAAACCCCTGAAGGTAAGAACGGTATCATTTCTCTTATCCGCACAGCATGCATGCTTGGCAACGGTGAAATGCAGTTCAACTACCTTGACAATGATACTCTCCTTGACGCTCAGAAGCACCCAGAGAACTACCGTGACCTAGTTGTCCGTGTAGCTGGATACAGTGCTTTCTTTGTTGAGCTCTGCAAGGACGTTCAGGATGAAATCATCAGCAGAACTATGCTGCATGAACTATAAGAATTATTAAGCTTCGCGCTTATTTCTTTGAAATTAAAGTTGATTATCACCTTTAATTTTCCTGATTACCGTAACTGATGCCCCGGGATTTGAGTTCCTTAAACAGTAGAGAAAGACCTTGATTGAAAGAAAAGCACAAATATTCAACATACAGAAATACAACATGTATGATGGTCCTGGAGTGAGAACTCTGGTGTTCTTCCAAGGATGCCCTCTTCGCTGCGAATGGTGCTCAAATCCTGAGGGGCAATTAAAGAAATTTCAGGTTCTTTTTAAGAAAGACGCCTGCATCAACTGCGGAGCATGCGTACCGGTTTGCCCTGTCGGTCTTCATCAAATGACTGCCGACGGAAAGACTCACAAAGTCGACCGCAATATTGAGTGTATAGGTTGCCGTAAATGTGAGTCCGCGTGTTTCCAAAAAGCTCTGGCTATCGTCGGGGAGACAAAGACAATCTCCGAACTTATAGACGTAATTGAAGAAGACCGCGCCTTTTACGACACGTCTGGTGGGGGCGTAACTCTTGGCGGCGGTGAAGTCCTTGCCCAGCCTCAGGCGGCAGCAAGTCTTTTACAGGTCTGCAAGCAGCGCGGCATAACCACTGCAATTGAAACCTGCGGCTATGCACGTCCTGAAGTCATCAAGAAAGTAGCTCCCTTTGTTGATAACTTTCTTTACGACGTAAAACATATGAATTCAGAGCGTCATCTGGAACTCACTGGTGTTCGCAATGAAATGATTCTGGATAATCTCATCTGGCTTCTTGAAAACAAGCACAATGTAAAAATCAGAATCCCTCTGCTCAAAGGCGTCAATGATGGAGAGAATGATATTCTTCAGCTTATTGAGCTCCTGAAGCCTTATCAGGATTTTAAAAATTTCAAAGGGGTGGACCTACTTCCATATCACAAGATGGGTGTGAATAAATACAAACAGCTTGACTGGGAATATCCCGTGACAGGTGATCCCAAACTCAGTGACGCAGATCTTGAGTCAATTGAGAACAATATCAAGAAATACGATTTTCCTGTTTATGTGGTCAGACATTAGATTGAGGAGAACTAAGCGATGTCAGCACTTGGATTCATAGAAACAAAAGGACTTTTAGCAGCAATTGAAGGGGCAGATGCAATGCTCAAAGCTGCTGATGTAACTCTTTTGGAAAAAAATCTCGTGGGCGGCGGCCTTGTTACCATCACCGTAGCAGGGGAAGTTTCCGCAGTTGAAGCGTCTGTAGATGCAGGAATTACAGCAATTAAACGTATAAGCGGTTCTGTGCTGCACTCACATAATGTCATCGCACGTCATTATGATGAACTTGAACGCATCATTACCACTTGCGTGCCTGTTCCTGAAACTGGAGGAGTTGAAGCAACAGAACAAACCGATCTGGAAGCTAAAACTAAAGTTGAGGAAGTACCCGAAAGCGAAAGTTCTACGCAGACTGAAGAAGTTGAATCAGCTCCGAAGGTTGCGCCGATAGCACCTGTGAAAACAGAAGCTCCAGAATACAAAATTTCAGAACTTAAAAAGATGAAAATCAGCAGAATCAGGCAGATTGCCAGAAACTTGAGCGGAATTTACTTGACTCACGACGAGATCAAGAAAGCCCCCAAGAAGACTCTGATTGAAATTATTACAAATGTTACTAGGCAGATAGAGGAGTAATCCAATGGTAGACAAAGATTTATTGTCCATTCAGGAAGCCCGTTCACTGGTTCGTGCTGCTAAAAAAGCTCAAGCTACATTAGCAGACCTTGATCAGGAACGCATCGACAGCATTGTTAAAGCTATTGCCGTAGCCACTAAGGCACAGGCTGAGTCTCTTGCTGTTTTGGCAGTTGAAGAAACCGGTTTCGGTAAAGTTCAGGACAAGAAGGCTAAAAATATTCTTGCCAGTGAGCAGCTTTTCGAAGCGATCAAAGACATGAAGACCTTCGGTGTTCTTAATGATGACAAAGAAAAAAAGGTTATCGAGATTGCAGTGCCTATGGGTGTTATTGCAGGGATTGTTCCCTCAACCAACCCCACATCCACGACTATCTACAAATCAATCATCTCTTTGAAATCAGGTAACGCCATTGTTTTCACTCCGCACCCCAGTGCAAAAAAATGCATTGGCAAAACAGTAGATATTATTCGCGGCGTTCTGCACGACTGCGGAGTATCTGAAGATCTGGTCAGCGTCATGAGTGTTCCCACCATTCAGGGTAGCGGTGAACTTATGAAAGTTGCAGACCTTATCTTGGCAACAGGTGGTCCGGGAATGGTTAAAGCAGCATACAGCTCCGGAACTCCAGCTCTTGGAGTCGGCGCCGGTAACGTACCTGCATACATTGAAAGAAGTGCTGATATCGAAGATGCAGTCAGCAAAATCTTCATGAGTAAAACCTTTGATAACGGTACGATCTGCGCTTCTGAACAGTCAATTGTTACTGAATCATGCATTGCTGAAAAAGTTAAAGCTTCCGTCATCGCACATGGTGGATACTTTCTCTACGGTGAAGAACTTACTAAAGTTAAAAACCTCATGGAACGCGGCAACGGTTCAATGAACCCTGCTATCGTAGGCCGTGATGCCGGATATATTGCAAAACTTGCTGGTATCAGCATTCCTGCAGGAACCCGCATTCTTATCTCTGATGAAAATGGTGTCGGACCGAAATATCCTTTCTCAAAAGAAAAACTAACCTCTCTTCTGGGTTTCTATGTTGTAGAAGACTGCAACGAAGCTTGTGAAATCTGCCATGCTCTTCTTGAAAACGGCGGTGTAGGTCACTCTCTTGCAATTCACTCTCAAAATGCAGAAGTCATCCGTGAGTTCGGTCTCAAAAAACCGGTATCCAGAATGCTGGTCAACACACCATCCACTCACGGCGCAGTTGGACTTTCTACTTCCTTGTTCCCATCCTTCACTCTGGGCTGCGGAACAGTCGGCGGAAGTGCAACTTCTGACAACGTAACTCCGCTTAATCTGATGAACATCAGAAGAGTTGCATATGACCTCGGAACCACTCCCTGCTCAACTGAGCATGCGAAATGCGAATCCGATTCTATTGACGTAGAGGCAATTACTGCCATGATCGTCAACCAGCTTAAACAAATGGTATAGCAGGAGGCTTTAAAGCATCCTGTTTTAAAATAGTACGTCATTCCCTTCCGGGGAGTAGCACCGGCCAAGTAAGCCGATAAAAACATTTAAAGGAGAATTAATATGTCTTCAAATGCACTGGGTATGATTGAAACTAAAGGTCTCGTAGGCGCAGTAGAAGCAGCAGACGCAATGGTTAAAGCAGCGAACGTAACTCTGGTCGGCAAGACTCAGGTTGGCGGCGGTCTGGTTACTGTTATGGTCCGCGGCGATGTTGGAGCTGTAAAAGCAGCAACCGACGCTGGCGCAGCTGCAGCACAGAACGTAGGTGAACTTATCAGCGTTCATGTTATCCCCCGCCCTCATAGCGAAGTTGAAATCATCCTTCCGAAGGCTGAAGGTTAACTAAAACTGCAAGTCACGAGGAGACTATTATCCTATGACTTTCGAAAGCGGAGGGGGACATTAATCTGACTCCCTCCGCTGCCCTGCAGCTAAATGTGTTTTTGGAAAAGCTGTACCGCACAAGCAGTACAATGCATGAATAAAATTGACCATATTTGTAAGTGAAAAGAGCATGAACGAAAAAGCCATTAATGAAATCATGGAAGGGGTCATTAAAAACGTCATTGAACAGCTAAGTGACAAAGCTCCGCATATTTCTGTGTACGAAGGTACAAGCGAGACCATTCCTGTAGAGCTGTCCGCGCGTCATGTTCATTTGAGTGAGAAAGACGCCCTTGAACTTTTCGGCGGTCCATTGACCCCTAAACGGGAACTTTCCCAGCCGGGACAGTTTCTATGTGAAGAACGCGTCAGACTCATCGGCCCCAAAGGCGTTATGGACAACGTTGCAGTGCTCGGCCCTGCTCGATCCTCATCTCAGGTAGAAATTTCTAAAACCGAAGCACGCACTCTAGGTGTTGATGCTCCGGTCAGACAGTCAGGCGATATAGCTGGTACTCCCGGCATTATCCTGGCCTCACAAACCGGCATAGTAGGACTGGAAGAAGGAGTCATCGTAGCCTCCAGACACATCCACATGTCCTCAACAGATGCAGCTAAATTCGGTGTTGTAGATAATGAGAAAGTAAGCGTCCGTCTTGAAAGTGAACGTCCGGTAATACTTGAAGAAGTTATTGTCCGTGTTAATGATGATTTTAAACTGGCTATGCATATAGACCCTGACGAAGGGAACAGTGCAGGCTGGAACAAGAGTGTGAAAGGTAAATTGGTGTCTAAATCCAACGGAGCAGGCAATGGACTTCTCAGCCATTGATGAGCAGATACGCACTCTTGAAAGCTGTATTGAAAATACAGGTGAAATCAGTGCTGACGAAAAACTTTTCGTCGGAGTTGATCTCGGAACAGCCTATATTGTCATAGTAGTTTTAAACAGTAAAAAAGAACCTGTGGCCTGTGCAATGGAATTTGCGCAGGTCATCAAAGACGGTCTGGTTGTAGATTATATGGGAGCTTCCCGTATTGTCCGCAAGCTTGTTGCTCAACTTGAAGAGCGTCTTGGCCGTAAATTGACCCACGCCGCAATTGCAGTTCCCCCCGGAACAGGAAAAAAAGACTGCACTACCCACCAATACGTGGTTGAGGGTGCAGGACTGGAAGTGACCGCCATTTTGGATGAACCCACTGCCGCTAACGCTGTACTGGGTGTTGCCAATGGTGTGATTGTTGATATCGGCGGCGGAACAACCGGCCTTTCTGTGCTGGAAGACGGTAAAGTTACATACGTTGCTGACGAAGCGACCGGCGGAACTCATCTGACACTGGTTATTTCCGGTAACCGCAGAGTAAATTTTGAAGAAGCTGAAAAACTGAAAAAACAGAAAGATCTTCAGGATGAAATTCTACCTGTAGTTCGCCCTGTAATTCAAAAGATGGCCTCAATCGTTAACAGTCATATTGATGGTCGGAATATTTCAGCCATCTATCTTGTGGGCGGCACCTGCTGTTTGAAAAATATGGAACAGGTGATGGAAAAAGAGATTGGAAAACCGGTCTACAAACCAGCAAATCCGTTTCTGGTAACACCGCTTGGTATTGCCCTTAATTGCTAGACAGTTCACTTGGAATACGGGGCCTTAGGACCTCTGCTCTTTCTGAACAGAATTTGTTGAAGATAAAGAACAGTGTGCAGGTTGGGAGATTCATATGGGTGTAGATGTAAATGAACTGGTCCGTTCCATTGCAGCTGAAGTTTTAAAACAACTTCAGGGAGATGAAACTAAGGATTGTGTCATGATCCTCGCGGAAAGAGACTGCGTTTTAGCCTCCAAGATTGAAAAAAAGCTTGGTCAAGACGTAGAATTGATATTTTTCGGTGAAGAAACGATGAATCGAAATATTTCTCGATACATCATTCCCTCCATGTGTGTTTGCGAAATGTCCGACCTTGCCATTGGTAAAGCACATGGTCCGATAATGACCGAAGTTCTCAAACTTCTGCTTCTGGGAAATACTGTTGAAACCTTTGAATTCGGTCATCGCGCATACAGTGAAACAGCTCCGGGGCCTTTATACAGTCTGTACGAATCCTATGTAAAAACACTGGCCGGGTTCGGTTTAAAGCTGTTCCAGGCTAAAGCTCCGGATGCAATCAGATTTCGTGAAGGACTAGTTACTGAAAAGGTTGTCAGCAATACTGGTGCGCAGGGAGCTTCGACTCTCATGGTTCCCGTAAATGCTCAGGTAACTCCTCTGGCGGTGGAAACTGCCCAGAACCTTAACATCAATATACAAAAATGTTTGTGAGGACGGTCATATGTTGATTTGCAAAGTGATCGGTAATGTCTGGGCTACTCGTAAAGAAGAAACCTTAAGCGGTGAAAAGCTGATGGTTGTTCAGCGCATGGATCTTGATGAAAAAGTCAGCGATGAAATTTTCATAGCCATAGACTGTGTTGGAGCAGGTATTGGTGAGCAGGTTCTGGTTACAACAGGAAGCTCCGCCCGCATGGCCCTTCGCAATAAAAATGCACCAGTTGACGCCTCAATAGTCGGAATAATTGACGAAGTTCAGGCACAGACCAAGAGCTAAGTTATGGATACACTGGGTATAGTGGAAAGCAAAAGCATCGCAGCCGGAGTAGAACTGGCGGACGCAATGATGAAAGCCGCCTCTGTTAAACTTGTGCGAGCTTCCACAATATGTTCCGGCAGATACCTTATTTATATTTCCGGTGACCGTGAAGCAGTGGCAACCGGCGTAAGAGTCGCAGAAGAATCAGGACGCAAACTTATGGGCAGTTATGTCATCTCACAGATTTCACCTGATGTTATGGCGGTGCTCAGAAAAGATGTTCCTATTGAGCAAGTGCAGTCTATGGGCATAATTGAATGCCGTAACGTATCTTCCGGAATAGTTGCTGCTGATGCAGTAGTTAAACGTACTGATGTGCAACTTGCACGCCTTGTTTCAGGACAGGGAATTAATGGCAAATCATATTTCGTGATGAGCGGTGATGTGGCTTCAGTTGAAGAAGCTGCAGAAGCAGCCCGCTCTGTTTTAGGAAAAAATCTTGTTGAGGCAGTGGTAATTCCAAGACCAGATGCTTCGGTCGTAAGAGCTCTTATCAAAGAGGTAAGGTAAATATGAAAAAGAAACTTATAGAAGTAGGCAACCTTGATTCATTTCTCTGCCCGGACAGTTGTACGATCTACGTAGACAATACAATGATCCTCACTCCCGGAGCAAAGGATGAACTCAGAAAAAGAAAAATTTCTATTGCCCGTGTAGCAGATGCTAAATCCATGAAAGACCGTATGTATGAGCAGGACTCTTCCGATTGCAAATATACAAACAGTTGTGAAAAAGCTGAATGCGATGAATGCGAAAGTCTGGTTATGGGTATAGCTGTCATGCTTAAGGAAGAATACGGAATCACTGACCTTACGCAGCTGAAAGAAATGAGTTTTCAGCTTGCTGAAATCGTTAAAGAAAATATTTAATTTGCACCTTAAAGGAGAAAAACTATGTCATCACTTAACGCACTCGGTATGATTGAAACCAAAGGACTCGTCGGAGCTGTTGAAGCTGCTGATGCCATGGTAAAATCCGCAAACGTTGAACTTGTCGGCCGTGAACAGGTTGGCGGCGGTCTGGTAACTGTTATGGTCCGCGGAGATGTAGGTGCTGTAAAGGCTGCTACCGATGCAGGCGCGGCGGCGGCTGCAAAAGTTGGTGAGCTGATAAGTGTTCATGTAATTCCCCGCCCTCATGGCGAAGTGGAATTGATTCTGCCCAAATGTTCCGCAAAATAGGGCAAAAACGGGACACAGGCACACTCACCCCAAATAAGCCTGTGTCCCTATTCTTCACTCTAACACACTAACATTATTCTGATTTACTGGAGATACGGGTGACACAATTTTACGGAAAAACAAAGATCTGCTACGGCGAAAATGCTCTTGATAATCTTGAGATGATTCCTGCGAAGCATGCTTTTATTGTAACTGATCCCTTTATGGTAAAGACTGGTTTTGCTGACCGCGTCAAAAGTCACCTCGACCGCAAGGGAGTGCCGCATATCACTTTTGACGAAGTGGAACCCGACCCATCCCTGGAAACAGTGACCAAGGGAGCTAAAACTTTCCTTGAAAATAAGGCTGACCTCATAATCGCATTAGGTGGAGGATCACCTATTGATGCAGCCAAAGCTATAGCATTTTTCGCATACAAAGCCACAGATGAAAAGGTCAAGCCGACACTGGTTGCAATTCCGACAACCAGCGGAACAGGTGCGGAAGTTACAAGCATTGCCGTGGTTACCGACAAGGTCAATGAGATTAAAATACCTCTTAATGACGAAATGCTCATCCCGGACATGGCTATTCTTGATGCCCGCTTCACCCGTACCCTTCCTGCACATGTTACTGCAGCAACCGGTATGGACGTGCTGACCCATGCGATAGAAGCTTATACTTCAAGACAAGCCAATGCCTTTACTTCCATCTACGCCAAATACGCCATTCGCTATGTATTTAAATATCTCAGGCGTGCCTACCTGAACGGTGATGATATGGAAGCAAGAGAAAATATGCTTCTCGGATCCTGCATGGCCGGTATGGCATTTAATAACAGCGGTCTGGGAATCACTCACAGTATTGCACACAGCCTCGGTGGAATTTTTCATGTTCCTCACGGTCTGGCAAACGCAGTTGTTCTGCCCCACGCCATCAGATTTAACAGCTTTGATGTAGGCATCCGCTATCACGAAATTGCACAGATGCTGAAGCTACCTGCCAATACTGTAGAAGAAGGAACTAAAAGCCTTATTAAGGCAGTATGCGAAATGAATGAATCCATGGGCATTCCCAACAACATCGGGTCATTGAAGATCGATGAGAAGGTTTTCAATGATAGTATGGGAACCATCGCCCGTAATGTGCTCGACGATATCTGCACTGACGGCAACCCCAGAAGACCGTCCCGCGAAGATGTAAAAGAGCTTCTAAAGCTGGCATGGTAGGCCGTTTTAAATTTTAAGTGCTGTCAATAAATAGAAAGCATTATCTGGAAAGGGAAAGACAATGGGTGCAAGTATAGTTGAAAAAATAAGGGAAACAGGAGTTGTCGGAGCCGGCGGTGCCGGACTTCCCACTCATGTTAAAGCTGAAGCGACAGTTGACACAGTTCTTGTGAACGGAGCCTCCTGTGAACCGCTGCTAATGAGCGATCCATACCTCATGGAAGCCGAAATCGATGTCGTGATTCGTGGCCTTGAAGCAATTCTGGACTGCACAGGTGCTAAAAAAGGTATTATCTGCCTTAAAGGCAAACATCATAAGGCACTTGTTTCGGTAAAAGAAGCAGTAGCAAAAGATACTTCAGGCAGACTGGAATACTTTGAACTCAAAGATTTCTACCCAGCCGGTGATGAGCATGTTCTGGTACATGAAGTTTTAGGAAGAACTGTTCCTGAGCGTGGTATTCCCCTTCAAGTTGGAGCTGTTGTCAGCAATGTTGAGTCTCTGCTTAACGTGGCTTATGCCATGGAAGATATTCCGGTTACCCACCGCTATCTAACAGTTGCAGGAGAAATTAAAACTCCTATGGTGGTCAAAGTCCCGGTTGGAACTCTTGTTTCTGACGTGCTGAATTTTGCAGGAGGACCACTTATTTCCGACTATAAAGTCGTTGACGGCGGTCCTATGATGGGACGTGTACTGCCTGACATTAATCAGTCCGTGACCAAAACTACCAGCGGACTCCTTGTTCTGCCTCCTGATCACACTGTTGTGGCCGGTAAAATAAAAGACCCTGAAAAAATCAGACGTATCACTAATACTGTATGCTGCCAGTGTTCACGCTGTACGGATCTCTGTCCCAGAAATTTACTTGGACATTCCCTTCATCCTCACAAATTAATGCGTGTGCTTGATTCACAAGTTCTGAACAGCGAGATAGCCAAGGAAGCGTTGCTTTGTTCTGAGTGCGGAATTTGCGAAAAATTTGCCTGTCCAATGATGATCTCTCCCAGAGAGGTCAACGCCCAGATCAAGAAAGTCCTCATGCAGGAACGTATTACCTGGGAATCAAAAGGGGAACCACTGGTTGCAAATCCTTTCAGAGACTGTCGAAGCGTCCCCACTAAGCGACTGATACAGCGCCTCAACCTGAATAAATATGATGGTCACCCAGATTATGCCGGTGAATATACTCCTTCAGTCGTAAACATCGCACTACGTCAGCATATAGGTGCTCCTGCCACATGTTGTGTTTCCGCAGGTGATATGGTGGCTAAAGGAGATCTCATTGGTGAAATTCCCGAAGGCGCTATGGGCGCACGTGTACACGCCAGCATTGACGGTGTAGTAGAAAGTGTGGCCGACGGTAAGGTAACAATCAGGAAGTCTTAAGGTATTTGTAACTGTAAGCCATCCTTCAAAAGCGCACAGCGCGTCATATTTTCTTTAGGGAGATATAAAAATGAATTTACGTACAATCGGTTGCGTTGAGCTGAATAGCGTAGCTCTTGGCATGCACACCGCAGATGAAATGCTTAAAGCGGCACAGGTTGAGTTGGTTATGGCTCGCCCCACTTGTCCGGGAAGATATATTGTAGTTGTGACCGGAGATACCGGATCAGTTAACAGCTCTGTCGAAGTAGGCCGTGAAATAGGTGCAGATATGGTTGTTGACTGGTTCACCATTCCAAGCGTGCATTTCGATGTAATCCCGGCTCTTAGCGGGACTTCAATAGTGCCAACCATTGATGCTCTCGGTGTTATTGAAACATGTACAGCAGCCTCCTGTATTGTTGCTGCCGACGCGGCAGCAAAAGCCGGTAATGTCAGCCTCATTGAAATTCGCATGGCGGCAGGTCTTGCAGGTAAGGCTTATGTTACCATGACTGGTGATGTAGGCTCAGTAAATGCTTCCGTTGATGCCGGAGTTGAAGGAGTCGGTGACGGTGGCCCTGTTCTCAGCCATGTTGTTATCCCCTCTCCCAGTGATGGACTTAAAGCACAATTATTTTAGCAGGCCCAGCCTGTTTGTCAGTACGTGCGGCCCTTACCGCATGTACTGACTCATATTTCAGGAGACCTATTGATGAATAATTCAAGTGAAACCAAACAGCGTATTATTCAAGAGTATGTGCCGGGTAAACAGGTCACACTCGCACACCTGATAGCCAGTCCGCATAAGGATATATACCTTAAATTGGGGCTTGATACAGATGCAGCAGGAGCTATCGGCATTATGACCATAACCCCCAGTGAAGGTGTTATCATCGCTTCCGATGTTGCAACGAAGGCAGCTGCCGTTGAAATAGGGTTTCTGGACAGGTTCGGCGGTTCTCTGCTCCTGCTGGGTGATGTTGCCAGCGTGGAAGCTTCTTTACGCGCCGTGCTCGATTACTTTGAAAATATACTTCACTATTCATCTGTTGAGTTGACACGTTCTTAAAGAGCACTGCCACTATGAAAAAAATGATGCTCGTAGGTGAAACCCGTTCGGGCAAAAGTTCCATAATTCAGGCTCTCTCAGATGAACTATTTACCCCCCGCAGAGCTATGGCGATCCAATATTGCGGGCAATTCATCAATACCCCCGGTGAATTTCTGGAAAACAGCCGTTTCTATCACGCCTTGATCACCTCCTCTGCCGATTGCCATGTTCTGGCGATGATTCAGGACGCAACCCGCAACTACAGCCTTTTCCCTCCATTATTTGCCTCAATGTTCAATCGTAAAGTAATCGGCATAGTAACTAAATCTGAAGCCCCATCGGCCAACACTGCCCGTGCTGAATTATTTTTAAAAAGTGCAGGGGTCAAAGAAATTTTCCATTTAGATATATCGGCAAAAGAAGGCATAGACTCCCTTAAAAGAATGCTGAAATAAGATATCGCTTATACTTTAGGTACTAGTTAAATGATGTAATCACTCCCCAAAGAAATCCTTGCTCTAAAATTTTAAAACAGAAGCCGTATAACACTCGCTGAAAAGTTGCCTTTATCCTGCAATATGTTACTATTCATGCAAAACATCTTAATCGTTTAGATACATCCTGCATGCATTCTAGATAGTTACATTCAGGAGGGGGACAATGTTTGAACAAGTTGAATTGCTGACTTTAACAGGAGGGATTGGAGTATTGGTATTTGTTTTTTGGAACAAAGTAATCCTGCCACTTCTTCCCAACCACGTCCTTCTTCTCATAGCGTACAGTTGTTTCTTATTGGCTTGGTTCTTTACTGTTTTAGAAGCCTTTGTACTGCCCGAACTCTCCAACTTAGCAGAACATGCTCTTTATGCTGTGGGCAGTATTCTACTATGCAAATGGTGCTACTTATCACTCAGCAGTATAGGTAATAACTGTGATTAGCCCTATTGCCATACTTGATTTTATAGCTTTGGGAGCAATCATATGCGCTTTGGTCATCAGCGCATTTCTCCCGGCTAAACAAGTCGCGGGGCAGGTGTTCAATTCATTCCTATTGCTTCTAATCGTTCTTGCCACATACGAATTCTTAATTCTTATTGAATGGCTGGGTATATCAAGCCGGCTTGACTTTCTCGAAGACTATACAGGGGCATTGCTACCGTTATGCTGGCTTTTTGCTTTATACGTAATGGCACAATCAACCATTACAAAAGAGCTTACAGAAAGTGAACGACGTTTCTCATATGCGATGGAGGCTACGAGTGATGGTCTCTGGGACTGGGATATTTCAAGCGGAAAAGTATTTTTTAGCCCGCACTGGTTCACAATGCTCGGATATAAAGCGAAAGAATTCCCTTCTGCCTATGAAACATGGCGTAAGCTGGTACATCCTGAAGATCTTCATCGAGCAGAATATGTGATTCAGCAACATATTGGTATTGATGAGCCATTTAAAATTGAATTCAGAATGAAAACAAAAAGCGGAGAATGGCTCTGGGTTCTTGCAAGAGGAAAAGTTGTAGAAAAATCACCTGAAGGAGAACCGCAACGAGTGGTTGGCACTCATGTGGATATAAGCCTCCGCAAACAGCGAGAAGTCCATATTAAAAAATTACAGCAATATCTTTCAAACATTGTAGACTCCATGCCATCTGTACTTATAGGAGTTGATTCCCAGCTCAGCGTGACCCTATGGAACTACCAAGCAATGGTTGAAACCGGAATCTCATCAGAAGATGCGATGGGGAAGCCCCTGAAAGATGTATTCCCAACAATGACAAAGGACTCTGAGCTTATTAAACTGGCGATCCAAAGCGGACAGACTCAACGAGACAGTCACCGAATACGTTTAAAAAATGGCTGCGAACACTATGAAGATCTTACTGTTTATCCCTTGAAAACCACTGATCTGGAAGGAACTGTTATCAGGCTTGATGACATTACTGAAAAGAATCAAATGGAGGAGATGATTATACAATCTGAAAAGATGCTTTCTCTAGGAGGACTTGCTGCAGGCATGGCTCACGAAATAAACTCCCCTTTAAGTGGTATAGCCAGCTCCGCATATAATCTTAAACGCCGCCTTCTTGAAGACCTTCATAGCAATACGCAGATGGCTGATGAATGTGATACCCTATTAGAAAAAATACATTGCTACATGGATAAACGCGGCATCTCAAAAATGATAGACTCTATCACGGAAGCCAGTACGCGAACCTCAAAACTAGTCAATAATATACTCAGCTTCAGCCGGAAAAGCGCACGTAAAATGGAACCGACCTGTTTAGTTGAACTTTTAGAAAACACATACGAACTGGCTCAAAATGCTTACCATACATCAAAGCTAGGACTGGCAGAGATAACAGTTGAACGGGAGTATTCCCATACTATACCAAAACTAATATGTGATGCCAGCATGCTGCAACAAGTTCTGTTCAATATTTTCAGAAATGGTCTGGAAGCAATGGCAGAAAAAGAATATGTGGAAGATCAACCCCATTTTCTTTTTAAGATATATTCTGAGAAAGATTTTGTCGTCTTGGAAATTGAAGACAACGGCCCCGGCATGGATGATCAGGTAAAAGATAAAATATTTAATGCATTTTTCACCACCAAGAAAGACGGAGCAGGGACTGGACTTGGATTATCCATTTCATACTTCATCATAACCGAACTTCATAATGGAAGCATGGAAGTATTCTCAACTCCTGAATTATTTACACGTTTCGTAATAAAACTTCCTTTAAACAAAGATGGAATGTGAATAGACTTGATATGACCTATAAATTGATCAAATTTCCTACCAAAGAAAGGAGATCAATCTATGGGTCAAATCCTAATAGGTCTACAAGAGTTTGCAATCAAAACGGTGATATCATATTTGCCGATAATTCTTGAAGTAGAATGGGCAGGCACTGCTGTTTGTCCACTATGCAGAAGTTCTTCTTTTCGGATTAAGGACACTTTCAGGCGGTTCATCAAAAGTATCCCGCACACGGGACAAGCATCGATTTTGCGGGTGAAATGGCACAAGCATCATTGCAAGGATTGCGGCAGATACGACAACACCCGTATGGCTGGGATTAAAAAGTGGAGTAGATCAACAGAGCAGCTCAAACGCGAAGTTTTTCGGCAGTATGAAAACGGCTCGTGTAATAAAAATGTTGCCAATGAAAACGGTGTCGTCGTTTCTAGTGTGAAAAGATTTTACCATTAGGTAATCAAGGCAAAAGTCCGGCAGCGCAGCAACTGGAAATGCCCTCGTTATTTCGGGATTGATGAAGAAAATATTTCTTATGGTCACGGTGGAATTATGAGAGCAATGCTCTGTCGGCAGGACCGTTTGTCCGACAAAAGGAAAGACCTTTTAGCTGATTATTTTCAGGCACAACCAGCCATCGAAAGTATCTATCATTTTTGCAATGAGCTAAATGGTCTTCTTAGGACTAGAACTCAAAACCATATAAATTGCAAAAAATACATTTTCGAATTGCTTGATAAAATCAAGCAACTTCAGCAGAGTCCTTTTGCTCCGCTTCGGACACTGGGCAGAACTCTGAACAGCTGGAAAGAAGAAGTGGCCCGCATGTTTCGCTACACAAAAAACAACGGGATAACGGAAGGGTTTCATCGTAAAATGAAACTCATTCAACGACGGGCATACTGGTTCAGAAACTTTGAAAATTATCGGCTGCGTGTGCGGTTTTGTGCGGGTAGTCGAGAGTAGAATCAACGGTTGGAAGTTTGATCATTCGGGCTTGTGCCCCTTTGTTTGGTGTAGACCCCCTATTCCCCTCACTCCTAACCTATTTTCTTAAACGCAAAAGAGCCCCGTACACGTAGTTGTACGGGGCTTGGCTGCCCTTTTTACAGGGCGAAAAAAAGTCCTTGCGACGACCTACTTTCCCACTAGCTACCTAGCAGTATCATTGGCGATGGAGGGCTTAACTTCCGAGTTCGGAATGGGGTCGGGTGTGGCCCCTCCTCAATGGTCGCAAGGACAAATTCCTTGGTCAAAAACTTTGGACCGTGCGTGGTCCTTGGTTATTAACTATAAATATATAG